>DHJT01000090.1:13451-25307 GCA_002404465.1 Sutterella sp. UBA4713
GTACTGGAAACGCTTTTGCGATTAACGTCAATACAAGTAGCAGCCAAAGAACGATTGCCGCAAGTCTCGGCGAGCCGTACATTACGCCCGAGGGTATCAGCCGCAATTGGGAAATTTACGATCGGCGCACGGACTTAGACGACCTTGACGTTGCGAACGTAGCCTACGAGACGTTGGGCGGCGGTATTGATTTCGGCGTGCCGGTGACGGAACTTGATACCGTGTACTTCGGCGCGAAGGTCGAAGCGACGAAAGTGACGACGCGCGGTAACATAGAAGGTGCGGAAACGGGAGCTTACAGCTCGTCTCCGTATCGGTATTTCAAGTACGTTGATGATTACGGAGAGACCTCCAAGGCCGCGCTTTTAACCATCGGGTGGGGGCGCGACAGCCGCGATAATCCCTTGGCGCCTACGCGCGGACGCTATCAGCGCTTTAGCGGGGAAATCAGCGTACCGGCTTTTGATTTGCGCTACTACCGCGCATCGTACCAATTGACGCAGTACCTGCCGCTTTCGAAAAATTGGACGATGGGACTGAATCTACAACTCGGATACGGCGATACGTACGGCAATAAAGACTATCCCTTCTTTAAAAACTTTTATGCAGGCGGTATCGGATCGGTGCGCGGCTATGAAAGTTCCTCTCTTGGCCCGCGTGATCGCGGCAATGAAGATAACCTGGGCGGCGACCGCCAGATGGTTTTCTCGGCAGAGCTTTTAACGCCGCTTCCCGGTGCCGATAAGACACTGCGTGGCCTCGTGTTCTTCGATGCCGGCGCTGTGTGGGGTTATGAGCCGGTAGGAGAGTCCAGTTACAAGCGCCAGAAGTTGGATTTTTCGGATTTGCGTTATTCCTGGGGTTTCGGTGTTGCGTGGATTTCACCCTTAGGGCCCTTAAAGTTCTCGCTCGCTTTCCCGATTAACAAGAAGGAGGGAGATAAGACCGAGCGCTTCCAATTTCAAATCGGTACCGGGTTCTAAAATCCAGTTTTCAGATAGTGAGGATCATTCGTATGTTTAAGAAAGTCTTGGTTACACTGGCTTGCGCGAGCCTGATGGCAGGAAGCGCTTTGGCGGCCGGCTCGAAGATCGGCGTTGTTAATCCGCAAAAGATTCTCGCGCAGTCTCAGACAGCCGTTGCGGCGCAAAAGAAACTTCAAAAGTACTTTAAGCCTCGCGAAGACGAAGTCAATCGCCTCGTGCGCGACTTTAAAAACCGTGCGGCGAAATTTGAAAAAGACAGCGCTATCATGACCGAGTCCGAACGCTTAAAGCAGCGTAATGATTTGGCCGAGAGCGAACGGGATATTGCCAGAAAGCAGCGGGCTCTTGTCGAAGAGCGTAATCAGCGCAGCAACGAAGAAGCGCAGGTTATCCTTTCTCAGGCGGTCAAAATTATTCAGGAAATTGCCTCGAGCCAAGGCTATGACGTGATTATTCAGGACCCGGTTTGGGCCAATCCCAAGACCGATATTACCGAACAGGTTATCTCTCGCCTTGATAAGAAGAGTCAGAAATGAACGTTAAGTTTCTTGCCGACGCGATTTTGCGTCTTTCGGACAATCGCTTGACGAGCACTTTTTACGGTGACGCTCAGGACAAAGAGATTGTTACGTTTGCTCCCTTGGAGCATGCAGGCGTCGGGCACATTGCTTTTTTAGCACAAAGCAAGTGGCGCGATGCCGCCAAGGCGAGCCGGGCCGATGTTCTTGTGACGACACGGGACGATGCGCTGGCAATGTACGGAGAAAATCCGACGCGTGCTCTTGTTGTGACGCAAAATCCGTATGCGTGGTTTGCCTGGGCTCTTCAAGTCATGTTGGCCCTGAAAAAGGGGCCGAATGCGGGCTATGTTTCCGAACGCGCCTTTGTTTCGGATAAGGCAACCGTTGCCTCAAGTGCGCGTATCGACCCCATGGCGGTTGTCGAAGCCGGGGCAAAAATCGGTGAGCGGACTCATATTTTCCCGGGGGCCTATATCGGAGAAAATGCCGTTGTCGGTGACGATACGATTGTGTATGCCAACGTGAGTATCTATCACGATTGCAAAGTCGGAAACCGCGTCATCATTCATTCGGGCGCCGTCATCGGTGCAGACGGGTTCGGTTTTGCACCGTTTATGGGCGAATGGGTCAAGATTCCGCAAGTCGGGGCCGTGACTATCGAGGATGATGTCGAAATCGGTGCGAATACAACGGTCGATCGAGGTGCCCTGGAAGACACGGTTGTCGGACGCGGCACGAAACTCGATAATCAAATTCAGCTCGGCCACAACGTTCACATCGGCGAGCACACGGTGATGGCGGCTTGCACGGGCGTTGCCGGCTCAACGCACATCGGCAGCCACTGCATGGTCGGCGGGGCCTCGTGTATTAACGGACACATTCGGATTCCCGACGGGGTGCAAATCGGGCCTTCGACCAATATTCGCCGTTGGCAGGAGGGCGCTAAGGCCATGATGGGTGTTTTCCCGGCCCAGGAGCGTTTGGCAGCCGAACGCACGATGGTTCTCGTACAGCGGTTAGGCCGCATGCGTGAGGAAATCAAAGTTCTGGCCGAGAAGGTTAAGGAACTGTCCGACGCACACTGAAACAAAAAGAACGTGCGTGTTCGGTTGACCGGCGCGCACGTTTTTCTTCTCTTAAGAAAAATGGCAAAAATTCACCCTTCAAGTGTTGTCGATTCCTCGGCCCGATTGGCCGAGGATGTTGTTATCGGTCCGTTTTGTATTATCGGGCCGAACGTTCAAATCGGCTCAGGTACGGTTTTGGACTCTTGCGTACGTGTGACGGGAATAACACAAATCGGCGAGCGCAACCACATTTATCACGGTGCGGCCGTCGGCTGCGATCCCCAGGACAAGAAATACGATGCCGAACCGACGCAATTAATTATCGGTGACGATAACGTCATTCGCGAACACTGCACGCTTTCGACCGGAACCGTTCAGGACGAGGGCATTACGCGAATCGGGTCGCGCAATCTTCTGATGGCCAACGCGCACGTTGCTCACGATTGCCGTGTCGGTAACGATATTATTCTTGCCAATAACTGCGGTTTGGCCGGCCATGTGCACGTCGAGGATTTTGCGATTTTAGGCGGTCAATCCGGCGTACATCAGTTCGTGCACATCGGGACGCATGCTTTTGTCGGCGGGGCTTCGGCTGTTTCCAAGGACGTGCCTCCGTATGTGATGTGCAGCGGCAATCCGGCACTGCCGCACGGATTAAATCTCGTGGGATTGCGCCGCGCCGGATTTTCTAACGAGTTGATCGGTTTGATTAAGAGCGTGTATCACGCCGTTTATCGGGAGGGCAATCTCGTGGCCGATGCCGTTGTCGAAATTAACGGCATTATCGAGGCGGCACCCGAAAGTGCCAAAGCGCTTTTAGCGCATATGCGCGATTTTGTCGCCGCGAGTCCGCGCGGCATCGTTCGGTAGTTTTTTATGACGTCCCCCGTCAAACGCGATGCCGTTTGGTGCGCCGGAGAGGCGTCGGGCGATTTTCTTGCAAGTCTGGTAATTCCGGAATTCAAACGGCGCTTTCCGAACTTGACACCTTGCGGCGTCGGGGGCGAGAAAATGCGTGATGCGGGACTTGATGCTTGGGAAGATTCTTCGACGTTGAGCGTTCGCGGGTATGTGGAAGTTATCAAGCGCATTCCGTCGATTTTAATGCTACGGCACCGTCTCATGCGACGGATGGCCCGCGAGGTCCCGGCTCTTTATATCGGAGTGGATGCCCCGGACTTTAACCTGGCAATCGAATCGAAGTTGTCGGCCGAAGGTGTGCCGTGCGTCCACATGGTCAGTCCCTCAATTTGGGCTTGGAGGCCGGAGCGCATTGAACTTGTGCGTCGTGCAGCCCGTCATGTCTTGCTGATTTTTCCGTTTGAAGAAGCGATTTATCGGAAGGCAGGGATACCGGCAACCTACATCGGACACCCTTTGGCAGGCATCATTCCGATGGTGCCTGATTCTGCGGCAGCTCGCGTTAAACTCGGAATTGCACCGGATATCCAAACGGTTATTGCCGTCTTGCCGGGTTCGCGCGTTGATGAGGTCAGCGGTTGCGGCCCCGTATTTTTTGCTGCCTGTGAAAAGCTCGTACCGCTTTTAGGACACAAAACTGCTTTTGTTCTGCCGGCTATGAACGAGGAGGCTCGAACAAAGATTCTTTCGGTTGCGGCTCGGTATCCGAATTTCGCGCAGGCTCTTTGTGTTACCGTCGGGCAAAGCCACACGGTTTTGGAATCTTCCGATGCCGTGTTGGTTGCATCGGGAACGGCTACGCTTGAGGCGGCTCTTTTTAAAAAACCGATGGTCGTCGGCTACAAGATGCCGGCTCTGACGGCTTGGTTGATGCGCAATAAAGGTCTTATTCCTTACGTCAGCCTCCCGAATATCCTTTTAAACGAAGCAATTGTCCCGGAATTTTTGCAGTATTACTGCACTGCAGATGCAATTGCCTACAGTGTGCTCGAGCAACTAAAGCCCGCTCGCAGGGCTTATTTGGTCGAACGCTTCACACAGATGCATGAAACGCTTTTGAGGCCGACGGCTTTGCTGGCATGTGACGCCATCGCGCGTGTTCTCGCCTAACGAAAAGTTATCGTTGTTTCCGAGCCGGTGAGGCTTGTGCAGAGAAAAACCGTTACTTTGGGCGAAGTTAACGGCAAAATGATGTCGTTTCAAGAAGGGCAAAGAAACCGCTTAAGGAACAATTTTCTGAGAAGAATAGGGAGAAAGACCGACCGTGCAGGCTCATCTTCAAGAAATTCAAAACCGCCTTGACGCAATTGAAACTCAGTACAAGGTAGAGATTCTTTACGCATGCGAAGCCGGCTCTCGCGCTTGGGGTTTTGAATCAATCGATTCGGACTTTGACGTTCGTTTTATTTATGTAAAGCGAAATGTCCTTGACTATATCTCCATTACCCCGGTTCGGGACGTAATTGAGGAGAATGCAGATCCTGTTTACGATATCTGCGGTTGGGAGTACGGCAAGGCTTTGAGGCTGGGACGTGCCGGCAATGCTTCTCTTTGTGAATGGTTTCACTCGCCGATTATTTACAGAGAGGATCAAGCGCGAATCCAACCTTTCAAAGATATCCTGCCGTTGTTATTAAATCCATACAAGCTCTGCCAATGTTATCGGGGTATGGCAAAGAACAATTATCGGGAGTACCTTCATGGCCAAAGAGTTTGGCTCAAGAAATATCTTTATGTTTTGCGACCGCTTTTGGCTTGTGAGTGGTTGTGTCGTTATGAGGACAAAAAGTTTCCGCCGGTTGGATTCGATTCCTTATGGAGAGCAATTGTTCCTGCGGAAACGCAATTGGCTCAAGAGATCGAGACGCTCCTAAAGATGAAACTTCGCGGATTGGAAAAGGAAACCGGGCCTCGATTACCTGCTATTGATGCTTTTATTGAAGAGAAATTAGCCTCAGAACCAAGTTTTAAGACTCACTCCCCTGTAGCGGAAACAATCTTGAATCGAATTTATCAAAACGTATTCAGTAAACCTTATAGCTCCGAATGTTAACAAACGACGATGCCAAGAACGACAAAGGAAGAGCAGGCGGAGTTCGAAAAAAAGCATCCGCTCAACACAAGGATAATCTTCGGCGTGAAACCACCGAAATGGTGGCTGGGAAAATACGAGAATGCCTCAAGGCAAGGAACATTGAAAACCGAGAAAGCTAAGGATGCGAAGAAACAGTAGGTTGATTTGCCGAGGATAGAAACAAATCGACCTCCGGAGCACGATTCCCTCTCGGCCCTTCCCACCGGTCAGAATTGAAACTGTCGGAGGTCGAGTGCCGGAGTCGACACCCTTTAAGATCTTTGTGTCGGTCCCGGTCTCTCCGTAATGCGCAAAACGATCTTGTCAGGATTAACTTTCGCGCATTTTGATGAGCGTATCAAAGGCTTGTTTCATATCGGTCTTGACAAGACGCAACTTTAATTCATAAAGACGTCTGTACAAATCCGTATTCTCCTCATCGGGTAGGTATTCGGCATTGAGTTGCGTCGTGCGTTTTAAGGCGCCGATCGGCTCGTTAACGGCGCCGACGGCTAATGCGGCAAATACGCAGTTGGTAACAACGGCACCTCCGGCGTTGCGAAAGCGGACGACACGACTTGCAAGCATGTCGGCCTTAATTTGATTCCATAATTCGTCGCGGCTCCCGCCTTCGGTGACGGTGACGGTATCGAGCAAAACGCCGGCTTTTCGATACGTATCGACAATTTCCATGTAGTCATAGCCGATTGCTTCCAAAACTGCTCGCCAGGCTACAAAGATATCGTCTTTGAGCGTCATATTCAGAAAACAGCCGCTTACCTTGGCATTCGGGCCCGAGCCGCCCGTCAGGTACGGTAAAAATACCACACCGTTGCAACCGGGTTTTATTCGCGAGGCGCCTTCCGATAAGTCTCTGTAGTAGGACGAGTCGCCTCCCTTAAGGCAAAGATTGTCTTTAAACCAGCGAAGAGCAAGACCGCCCGTGCGAATGTAGCCCCAATAAAAATACGTGTCTTTCAGGGTACCGCTATTGAAAATCAGCCCCGTTCCCTTGCGCGAAAGCTCCGGAACAATCCCGTCGGTGGAAACGCAAAACATCGAGCAGGTGCCGGCTACGTCCACGCCTTTGCCGGAGGAAAAAACGCCTGAGCCGAGCATCGATTGCATCGTATCGCCCGCACCGGCGCAGACTGCCGTTCCTTCTCTTAAACCGGTTTTTTCGGCTATCTCGGCACCGACGGTGCCGATGATGTCCCAGGGCTTGACAATGCGCGGCATGTAACGTTCGTCAATGCCGAGGATCTTTAATTGTTCGGGACTCCAGCATTTTTCTTCAACTTTGTATCCTAAGCCCCAGCCTGACATTGTGCCCCAGTCGATAAAGGCATCGGTGCCTTTTAGCCCGGCCAAATGCGACAAAATGTACGGGGCGTTGTGCATGAATTTGACGCCTTTACGCTTAAATTCCGGGCTGTTAGCCAGAAACCAACGTGCAAACATGGCCGGGAACAGACACAGCGCTTCGGGATTTCCCGTCTGTTCGGCCCAAATCGGAAGATGAAGGGCGTTAATGCGGTTGCAATCATCCTGAGTGCGGCTGTCTAAATAATTGACGTAAGGCGTTACGGCATTGCCGTCTTTATCCACTCCGCAAATGCCGCAGATGATTCCGTCGCCCATGACGGCCTGAATTTGGGCCGGATCCAGGCCCTGTGTGCGAATCTCGCGAACGCAGGCGGCAATGCCCTCAATGGTTAATTTGACGTACTCATCGGGATCCATCTCCACCCGGTCCGGCTTCGGATAGTGCAGTGTTGTTGCTTTGGCATAGGTTGCACGACACTTCCAGGAGCCGTCGTACACGGAAACCTTGACACTTTGGGTGCCGGCGTCAAAACCGAGGAAAAGTTTTTCCATAGAATCAAACTTAAATTAAAGATAGGCGGGTACGGGAAGCTTACGGCCTCCGAACGCGTCCCCTTCGCACTGAAAATCGAGCGAATCAGTATAATGCACCTCACTTCGAACCTGCCATGCGTGTCGGCTCGATAGTCTTTTTGTTGTTTAAACCCGCCGAGCAAACCCTTTTTTTTCGGGGCATCGGCTATTTGGAATAATTTCTGCGATGACTGAAAACGTTCAAGACCAGACGGCTCAAGAGCCCGTTAAGACTCAGGAAGTGAAGACCGAAGACGTGAAGGCTCAGGAACCCGAAAAGAATCCGCTTGAAAAATCCGTCGAGTTCACGGTAAGTGCCGAAGAATTAAAAAGCGGCATGGATGCGGCATTAAAGCGTTATGCCAAGAAGGCTAAGATTGCCGGCTTCCGCCCCGGGCACGTTCCTTTTGAAACCGTGCGTGCGATGTACGGGCACGATGCCTATGTGCAAACCCTAAATGATTTGATTGTTCGCGAGTTTGACAAAGCCGCGAAAGAAGCCGGCCTTTTAATGGTCGGACAGCCCGAGATTTCGCCCGTCGAGACGAAAGAAGGCGAGGATCTTAAATTTAAGGCCGTCGTCGAGTGCTATCCGGAATTCGAACTTCCGTCTTTTGCCGATTTGCAGTTAAAGCGCTACGTGTGCCCCGTGACCGATGCCGAAGTCGACAAGACCCTCGACGTGATGCGCAAGCAGCGTGCCACGCTTGTTGATCAGGAAGATCGTAAAGCGGCCGATGAGGACGTTCTGACAATTAACTTTAAGGGAACCAAGGACGGTGTTGCGTTCGAAGGCGGCACGGCGGAAAACTTCCAGATGGTTGTCGGTGCCGGCCGTATGCTCCCTGAGTTCGAGGCGGCCGTGCGCGGTATGGGTGTCGGCGAAACCAAGAATTTTAAGTTGACGTTCCCGGCCAATTACCCCGAGAAGTCTTTGGCCGGAACGACGGCAGACTTCGAAGTGACCGTCACGAAGATTAAGACCCCGGTGCTGCCTGAACTCAATGATGAATTTGCCAAAAATCTCGGTCAGGACTCCGTCGAGGCCCTCAAAGCCGAAGTGCGTAAGAACCTGGAGCGCGAAGTAAAGGCGCGCTTACTTTCTCGCACCAAGGTCGAGGTGATGGACGCAATCGCTAAACTCGCTCCGTTCCCGGCACCCAAGGCGATGACGGCCGAAGAGCAGGAACACTTGGCGCAAGAGGCCAAAGAAAACTTAAGGCAAATGGGTTTGGATCCGAAGAAGGCGCCGAATCTTCCGTTGGAGATGTTTAAGGCCGAAGCGCAAAAGCGTGTTGTCTTGGGCATTCTCGTTCGCAAACTCGTGCAAGAGAAGAATCTTCTGGCGACATCTGAAGATGTCGAGAAACTTGCCGGTGAAATCGCCGCGAGTTACGAAAACCCCGATGATGTCAAGAAAGAGTTCTTAAGCGATGAGGCTCAGCGTAATGCCTTCGGTAACGTTGCCACGGAAACCAAGGTTGTCGAGTACGTTCTCTCGCAAGCCAAGACAACGGAAGAAACCGTTCCCTTTGACGGCTTGATGAAGATGTAAGGATTCGTCCCGAATCCACCGACAAAGCGGAAATCGGGGTATTCTCGGTTCCCGCTTTTTCATTTTTGGAGGTAAACCGTATGCATCCCGTTGACGACATGCTCATTCCGATGGTCGTCGAGCAAAGTGCTCGCGGTGAGCGTAGTTTCGATATCTATTCGAGACTCTTGCGCGATCGGATTGTTTTTTTAAACGGTGAAGTAACCGGAGAAAGCGCCAATTTGGTTGTCGCTCAATTGCTTTTCTTGGAAAGCGAAGATCCCGAAAAGGATATTTCGCTTTACATCAACAGCCCGGGCGGCTCGGTTTATGCCGGTCTCGGCATATTCGATACGATGCAATTTATTAAGCCGGATGTACAGACCATCTGTGTAGGTATGGCTGCTTCCATGGGGGCCTTCCTCTTGGCTGCCGGCGCCAAGGGTAAGCGCTATTCGCTTCCCAATTCCCGCATCATGATCCATCAGCCTTCGGGCGGCAGTCGCGGTATGGCCAGCGATATTGCCATTCAAGCCAAAGAAATTCAGGATTTAAAACAATTACTCAATGCGGTATTGGCGGAAAAAACCGGTCAGTCTCTCGAGACGATTGCCCGCGATACGGATCGGGATAATTATATGTCCCCGAGTCAGGCCCTCCAATACGGTTTGATCGATCGCATTTTGACGCATCGCTCCTGAAAAAATGCATTGAGACAGGGAGGTTTGCCATGACGACACATGATACGCAACGTTGCAGTATCTGCGGACGGTGCCGCGAAGACTGTGCGGAATTGATTGATACGGGACGCGGTATTTACGTGTGTGACCGGTGTATCAAAGGCTTGAATGCCGCGCTTGAGGGCTCTTCGGAAAAGGCCGCTGAAAAGAGCCCTTCCGAGGATTTTAACGAGGCGCTTCCGACGCCGGCCGAATTGTATGCGCACCTTTGTAATTACGTTATCGGTCAGGAAAAAGCCAAGCGCATCCTTTCGGTTGCCGTTTATAACCACTATAAGCGCTTAAAACACCTGGCATCGGGCTCGGACGTCGAACTGCAAAAGTCCAATATTTTGCTCATCGGGCCGACCGGGTCCGGGAAAACGCTTTTGGCGCAAACTTTGGCACGTGTTTTAAAGGTTCCCTTTGCCATTGCCGATGCGACGACATTAACGGAAGCCGGGTATGTCGGCGAAGATGTCGAAAATATCATTCATAAGCTTTTGCAGGCAGCCGACGGAGACGTCAAAAAGGCCGAGCGCGGTATTTTGTACCTTGATGAAATCGACAAAATTGCGCGTAAAAGCGAAAATCCCTCGATTACGCGGGACGTTTCGGGCGAGGGTGTCCAGCAGGCTCTCTTAAAGTTGATCGAAGGAACGGTTTGTAACGTGCCGGCTGCCGGCGGTCGCAAGAATCCGCGCGGTGCGATGATTCCCGTGGACACGACCAACATTTTGTTTATTTGCGGCGGAGCCTTTGACGGGCTGGAGAAAATCATCGGGAATCGAACCGAGGGACGAGCCGGTATCGGATTTTCTTCGGAAGTTAGAAAGAAGTCCGAGACGGAATTGTCGGACTTAATTGCCCGGTGTGAGCCGAAAGATCTGGTTAAGTTCGGTTTGATTCCCGAACTTGTCGGGCGCCTTCCCGTGACGGCCTGTTTATCTGAGTTAACGCTCAAGGCGCTTGAGGCGATTTTAACCGAGCCAAAGAATGCACTTGTTAAGCAATTTACCGAGCTTTTTGCCATGGACGGCGTGCGCCTTGAGGTGACCGACAAGGCCCTTGCGGCGATTGCCCGTCAGGCCTTGGAGCGAAAAACCGGTGCACGCGGTTTGCGCTCCATTCTCGAAGGCGCCCTTTTGGAACCGATGTACGAAATTCCGTCCGATAAAAGCGTGGAACGCGTGCGGCTTGACGCCGATGAGTCCGGCAAGTGTTTGGTGGTTTCCTACGAGAAAAAGCCGTCGGGCTAAACCGAGCAACAAAACGCGTTTCGGTTGAAAATTGTGCGGACTGCCCTCATATAGGACTTGGGTAGTCCCTTTTTTTCTATGGGTTACGATGAGTACAGAATTTAAAGTGCCGGAAGTATTTGTTTCTCCGGTTATCCCGATTCGGGATGTTGTTGTTTTTCCGCATACCGTGCTGCCGATTTTTATCGGCCGTGCGAAGTCCTTAAAGGCCGTTGAGTCGGCCATGCAAGGCGACAGACGTGTGATTTTGGTCACGCAGCGCGATCCGAAAGCCGATGATCCGAAAACGTCTCAGCTTTTCGATGTCGGTGTTGCAGCCAAAATTTTGCAGATGCTCAAGCTCTCGGACGGCACCGTCAAGGCGCTCGTCGAGGCGCATGAGCGCGTCAAGCTTGAGGCGTTTTCCGAGGACGGGTCGCTTACGGCTAAGGCTTCGCCTTTAGTCACACAAGTGACCAATAAAAACGAAATTGAGGCCTTGCGGCGTGCGGTTGTTCAAAACTTTCTCACATACGCAAAGGAGAGTAAGAAATTTACCGGCGAAGTCACCGACTCGATTTCTTCGATGACAGATGCCGAGCGCCTTACCGATGCCGTTGCCGGCCACTTGCCGATTTCGCTTGAAAACAAACAAAAGCTTTTGGCGACGCCGTCCTTGTCCGATCGTATGAATCTGCTTTTGGGATTCATTATGGGCGAGATGGACATTTTGCAAGTGGAAAAACGCATTCACGGGCGCGTGAAACAGGCGATGGATAAGAACCAGCGCAATTACTATCTGAATGAACAGATGAAAGCCATCCAAAAGGAACTGGGTGGCGAGGATGCGCTTCCGAGCGATGACTTAGATAGTTACCGTCAACGTATTTTGGCCTG
>DHJT01000090.1:25373-45128 GCA_002404465.1 Sutterella sp. UBA4713
AAAGAAGCCGAAGAAAGTGCCTTGTCCGAATTGAAGAAACTGCGTCTGATGCAGCCGATGAGTGCAGAGGCGACGGTCATTCGCGGCTATCTGGATACGCTCTTGGAGTTGCCTTGGAAGGCGAAAAGTCGCGTGAGTACGGATTTGAAGCGCGCGGCGAAGATTTTGGATTCCGATCACTGGGGATTGGAGAAAGTCAAAGAACGGATTCTGGAGTATCTGGCGGTTCAAAAGCGCGTCGGAAAGCTCAAGGCACCGATTTTGTGCTTGGTCGGAGGACCGGGTGTCGGCAAAACGAGTCTGGGTGAGTCGATTGCACGTGCGACTAACCGTAAGTTTGTGCGGATGGCCCTGGGCGGCGTGCACGATGAAAGCGAAATTCGGGGGCACCGTCGCACCTACATCGGTTCGATGCCCGGAAAAATCATCCAGTCTCTTGTGAAGGCCGGCGTGCGAAACCCGCTTTTCCTTTTGGACGAAATCGATAAGCTCGGGTCTGACTTCCGCGGTGACCCTGCGGCGGCTTTGC
Organism: Sutterella sp. UBA4713; assembly: GCA_002404465.1. Classification (GTDB taxonomy): domain Bacteria; phylum Pseudomonadota; class Gammaproteobacteria; order Burkholderiales; family Burkholderiaceae_F; genus Duodenibacillus. The sequence continues at coordinate 25,903 of DHJT01000090.1, forward strand.
TCGAAGTGCTCGATCCTGAGCAAAATAAGACGTTCCAGGATCATTATGTCGATGTGGATTTTGATTTGTCCGATGTCATGTTCGTGGCAACGAGCAACTCCTATGAGATCCCGCCGGCGTTGCTTGACCGTATGGAAGTGATCCATCTGGACGGCTATACGGAAGACGAGAAGTACCACATTGCCGCCGAGCATCTTATCCCCAAACAGATGGCGTTAAACGGGGTTAAGAAGGGCGAAGTGTCGATTACCGAGGGGGCGATTCGCGATATCGTGCGTTACTACACGCGCGAGGCCGGAGTTCGTGCTCTGGAACGGGCCGTCGGAAAGATCTTCCGCAAAATCGTGCGTCGTAACGATGCTGTCGGGAAGGATGCAAAACACCAACCCGTCCTTGTAACGGAAAAGAATTTGACGGACTATTTGGGTGTTCGGCGCTATACCTTCGGGACGGCGCAAAAAGAGCCTCAAATCGGGCAGGTGAACGGTTTGGCGTGGACTGAGGTGGGCGGCGATATCCTGACGGTCGAAGCCGTTGTTTTCCCTGGCAAAGGCGTTGTACAGCGTACGGGCTCACTCGGTGACGTGATGAAAGAGAGCGTGGAAGCGGCCCGTAGCGTCGTACGCTCGCGTGCCGAAAAGCTCGGCATCGAACCGAAGGCTTTTAGCACGACCGATTGGCATATTCATTTCCCGGAAGGCGCTACGCCCAAGGACGGACCGAGTGCGGGTGCGGCCATTACGACGGCGATTGTTTCGGCGATGACCAACAATCCGGTTCGCCCCGACGTTGCGATGACAGGTGAAATTACTCTGCGCGGCGAAGTGCTTGAAATCGGCGGTTTGAAGGAAAAACTTCTGGCGGCCTTGCGCGGCGGGATTAAGAAAGTTTTGATTCCGCAAGGCAACGTGAAGGATTTGGCGGAAATTCCCGAGAATGTGAAGACGAGTTTGGAAATCGTTCCGGTTCGCTGGATTGACGATGTACTCGCCCAAGCGCTTGTTTTGCCGCTTCACCCTTTAGAAAAAAAGGACATTGAAAAAGCACAAGCTACGGGTCTTGTCGTGCCGACAGGGGTGCAAATGTCCAAAACCGGTTCCGTGGCGCGTTAGGTGTTTGACGAAAAAAATCAGGGCTTCCTTTTTGGGAAGCCCTCAAGCGCAATGCTATAGTGCGTCTGTTTTGTGCTTTTTTACAGAAAGGAACCGGAGAGCATTTATGAACAAAAGAGAGTTAATTTCTCAGACAGCCGAGGGCGCGTCTTTAACGCGTGCGCAGGCAACCAAGGCTGTTGAGACGATGCTTGAGGCCGTCAAGAAAGCTTTGTCCAAGGGCCAAACGGTGGCGATCACGGGATTCGGGACTTTTTCCGTTACGCGGCGTTCCGAACGACTCTGTCGCAATCCGAAGACCGGTCAGCAGGTATCCGTTCCTGCCAGTCGCACGCCGCGGTTCCGCCCGAGCAAAATTTTTAAGGATGCTGTAAAGTAGCGCCTCCTTCAAATGGGGATGCTTAGCTCAGTTGGCAGAGCGGCGCCTTTACACGGCGTAGGTCGGGAGTTCGAACCTCTCAGCATCCACCAAGGTTTTTCCCGTTCGGGGCCGATTCGGCCCCGAATGCTTTTTCTGGGGAAGGCGTGCGTTTTCTGGAAAATCCAACGCGGTCGCAGAAGCGCGGTAGTAACTCGGAACCTGGCGACTTCAGTCGTCGGGAGCTGTCAGGTGAAACGGGCCGGAAGGCAAGTCCTTTCGGGCGTATAAACGCACCCGAAGGCGTTGTGCTTTAAAGAGCATTGAATTTATCGCAGTAGGGGCTTGAAAAAGGTCTCGGATGCTGTAAAATGCGCACTTCGGAATTTGGTTTCCGGGTTCGCCGGAATCAAGTGCGGAGTGGTAGTTCAGTTGGTTAGAATATCGGCCTGTCACGTCGAGGGTCGCGGGTTCGAGTCCCGTCCACTCCGCCAGTTTTCCTTCTTCCTCGGAAGTCGGAAAGGCGGATTCCAAAAGTCGGAGTGGTAGTTCAGTTGGTTAGAATATCGGCCTGTCACGTCGAGGGTCGCGGGTTCGAGTCCCGTCCACTCCGCCAACTTTTTTAAGAAGGCGAAGCGCGTTTTACCGTGGCGTTTCGCCTTTTTTGTCGGTACATATTTTTATTCCTAGGATGACCGGTTATGCTCCTTGAGGTATTCCGTACACACAAACGCTGGCTGATGTTTATCGCGATGGTGCTCGTGATTCCGAGTTTCGTCGTGACGGGCATCTATTCGTACAACCGCATGGTTAGTGACGACGGAGCCTTAGCCAAGGTCGACGACGAGTCGATTCTGCAACAAGATTTCGATGAACAAAAGCGTAAGCAACTCGATAGTTTGCGCTCGCGCTTGGGCGATCAGTTCCGTCCCAATATGCTCGAAAGTCAGGATGCTCGCGCCATGATTCTGCGTAACGTCATGACCGAGCGTTCGCTTCAGGCAGAGGCGGCCAAGGAGTACGTTGAGATTACCGAAGCCACGGCCATCGAGATGATTAAATCATTTCCGGCTTTCCAAAAGGACGGCAAGTTCTCGCGTGATTTGTATGAAAATTATCTACGCGGAACCGGACAAACCGACGAGTACTTCGTGTATACGATTCGTCGGGACATTTCCCGTCAGCTCCTTGCCGGCGGCGTAGCACGTAGCTCGATTGCTCCCTTAACGCTTGCCAAGCACGTCAATGTGCTCCTTAACGAAGAGCGCGACGTCAAGATCCATACAATCGGACTGGAAAAGTACATCGAAAAAATTACGATTTCGGACGATCAGGCGCGTGCCTATTGGAAAGATAATCAGAAAAAGTTTGAACTTCCCGACGAAATTGACGTTGAATACGTCGTTTTTACCCCGGATCTTTTTAAGGACGTCGAGCCGAACGAAGAGGAGATTCGCGCATTTTACGAACAAAACCAAAATCGCTTTAAGGTGCCCGAAAAACGTCGCGCAAGTCATATTCTGATTAATTTTGAAAAGGGTAAAGAGGCGGCCCTTAAAAAAGCCGAGAGCCTTTTAGCTCAGGTCAAGGCCGATCCGAAGAAGTTTTCTCAAATTGCGCGTAAGAATTCGCAGGATCCCGGCAGTGCAGCCTCGGGCGGCGATTTGGATTTCTTCGGCAAGGGCATGATGGTGCCTGAGTTTGACGAAGCGGTTTTCAAAGCCAAAAAGGGCGACATCGTCGGACCGGTACAAACAAGTTTCGGGTATCACATCATTTACGTGACAGATATTGTTCCGGAACACATCAAGCCTTTTAAGGATTGCCGTGACGAAATTGTGGCTCTTTACAAAGAGCAGGAAGCTCAGAAAAAATTTGCCGAAGAAGCCGAAAATTTTACGAATACCGTCTATGAGCAAAGCGATTCGCTCGAGGGCGTCATCAATAAGTACAACCTAAAGGCCGTCAAACTCGAAGGCGTTTTGTCCTCGGGCGTCAATAAACCCGGTCATCGCCATTTCTTAAATGCGGCTGTTTTGGAAGCGCTCTTTTCCGAGGAATGCCTAAAGGAAAAGAGAAACACGCAGGCAATCGAAGTGGCCTCCAATACCTTGGTGTCTGCGCGCGTGACCAATTACCGTCCGAGTCATGTTGAGGACTTTGATTCCTGCAAGGAACGGATTAAGAACGATTTGATTACGCAAAAGGCTATGGACATGGCGCAAGCCGACGGACAAAAATTGATCGCGGATCTTAAGGCCGGCAAGAAACTTAAGGGTGTGAAGTTTGACGAAGAAGCGACGATTTCACGCAGTAAACCCGGTATGTATACGTACCCGGTTGTAACGGCCGTGATGCAGGTGCCGGTGAAAAAACTGCCGACCGTAATCGGCGTGCAGGGCGATATCGGCTACATGCTCGTTTCCGTTGAAAAGAGCTCGATTAAGCCGGCCGAGAAGGAACGGTTGGCGTCCGATCAGGCTGAACTTGCCATGATGCTCGGACGCGCCGATGAGTCGGCCTATTACGCTGCAGTGCGTGCAAAGCACGACGCGACTGTGTTAAATAAAGACTATCTCTTTGAAGAAAAATAACGCGTTCGTTTTGTTTAGTTTTAAGCGCCGACCGGTTCCGAAAGAACGCGGCCGGCTTTTTTTCGGCAACAAAGCAGCGTTTTACCGTCAGTTGCCCGTGACAATGATTTTGAAGAGCCGTAACGAGAAAACTTAACGACGAAGTCGGCCGAAACGATCGGGCAGTTGCGCAAGCACGATGGCAACGGCCATGAGGACGCATCCGAAGACTTCGCGTCCTGTCAGGACTTGATTTAAAAGAACCCAACCGGCCAGAACGCTGATGACGGACTCCAAACTCATCACAAGACTTGCAACCGTCGGATTCACACCCCGTTGTCCGATAATCTGCAGTGTGTAGGCGACGGCGCTACTCAAAACACCGGCGTAAAAAATCGGAAAGAGGGCTTCCTGAATATGCTCCAATGCGAAGATTCCCTCAAAAGCGGCGGCTCCGATTCCCGAAGTCACGAAACAAAAGAGGAACTGAATGCAACTCATACGCACGGCATCGAGACTGCCGGCATAACGGTCGATAAAGAGAATGTGTCCTGAAAAAGCAAAAGCACCCAAAAAAACGAGGATGTCTCCGAAGTCAAGACGCCAAGATGTCGATTTAAAACAAAGAAAATATAGTCCTGTGACGGCAACGGGAACGGCAATGAGTGTTAGTCGCGTCGGCTTTCGTCCTAGAAAAAAACCGACAATCGGGACGATGATGATATATAAGCTTGTAATAAATCCGGCTTTGCCGACCGTCGTCCACAAAAGGCCGAATTGCTGTAGCAAAGTGCCTGAAACCAAAAAAAAGCCGCATCCGATTCCCGTGAGCCACAGCTTTTTATCACACCAGCGCGTGAGAAACGTTCCGCTTCGGGATTCATGCGGCCGAAAATGATCAAAAAGCGCGGCCAGAACAAATAGGGCCAGGGCACCTAAAAGCGAGCGTGAGGCGGTAAAGGTCAAGGGGCCGACAAGCTCGTTACCGACACTTTGTGCGACAAAAGCCGTGCCCCAAATGAACGCCGTCAGCAGCAGAAGGAATGAATTTCTCAGTTGCAGACTCATAAAAATATCCGCCCGAACTTCGGGCGGACTCCTTTAAAAAAGAAAATCGCCTTAGAGCGGGTCGCCGGACAAAATCAACATACGGGCGATTTCGGCGGCATTGTGGATTCCGAGTTTGCGGTACGCGGAACCACGGTGTACCTGAACGGTTTTTTCGCTGATGTTTAAAGTGTCGGCGAGGGCTTTGTTGCTCATGCCCTGAGCCACCATCCGAATCACTTCGCGCTCGCGGGCCGTGAGGTTTTCCAACCGGGCCTTAAAGTTCGAGAGTTCTTCTTCGTTGCGGCGGTGAATCAGGTTTGTTGAAACGGCCTTGCTGATGGCATTTAAAAGACGTTGATCGTCGACGGGCTTTTGTAAAAAGTCCACGGCTCCGATCTTCAGGGTATGCACGGCCATATCAATGTCTCCGTGTCCGGAGATGAAAATAATCGGTAAATCGACCTTCAACTTCGTCAGGCGATCTTGTAACTCCAGACCGCTCATGCGCGGCATGCGCACATCGAGCACGATGCACCCGGGACGGTGAAAATCGTTACTCGAAAGAAAATCCAAGGCATCCGAATACGTGACGACATTCCATCCTTCGCCCTCGATGAGAAAGGCCCAGGAACGGCGCATGGCGTCGTCATCATCGATTACGCGTACGAGCGGTTTCATTTCCGGCATGTCACATCTCCCTAAAAGTCTCAATTTGTTGGAATTTTTTCACAATAGCAGATTGTAAGCCATAGGCAAAAACGCTTATCCGCGAATTTTTTTCACCAAGAAGTCAACTACTTGATCTTGAGCAATCATGGTTTTCTCTCCCATGGCATCGCGCGCCGTGTACTCCAGTTCGCCGTTTTTAAGCCCGCGATCGCCGATCACGATGCGGTGCGGAATACCGATTAACTCCCAGTCGGCAAACATCACGCCGGCACGTATGTCGCGATCGTCAAGAATGACATCGATGCCCTGATTGACAAGCGCTTCATGAAGCTTTTGAGCGGCTTGACGTACCGCTTCACTCTTTTTGAGCCCCATCGGGCAAATAACGACTTCAAAAGGCGCAATCTGAGAAGGCCAAATAATGCCTTTGTCATCGTGTCGTTGCTCAATAGCCGCTCCTAAAAGGCGCGTCACACCGATTCCGTAGCATCCCATTTCCATACATTGCGGCTTTCCGTTTTCATCTAAAAACGTGGCATGCATGGATTCGGAATATTTGCGTCCCAAGTAAAAGACGTGGCCGACTTCAATGCCTCTTTGAAGGGCTAAAACGCCTTTGCCGTCCGGACTCTTATCGCCGGCAACAACGTTGCGCAAGTCGGCGACTTTCGGTTCTTTAAGGTCGCGTCCGAAATTGACGCCCGTATAGTGAAATCCCGTCTCATTGGCACCGCAACAAAAGTCGGACATGTCCGCGACCGTTTTGTCGGCATAAACAACGACGTCGTCGGCAATGCCGATCGGCCCTAAACTGCCCGGTGTTGCCCCGCAAAAATGCTCGGCAATCTCTTTTTCCGTGGCAAAGCGAAATCCGTCTTTAAGTTCCTGAAGTTTCCCGGCTTTTACTTCGTTTAGTTCATGATCGGCCCGAAGCAAAATGAGTACGATGCGCGAGGGAAGGGCATTGCCTTTTTCATCGGTCGCATCTTGCGCAAGAACAATGGATTTGACGCATCGCAAAAGGTCGATTCCGAGAAAGGGTGCGACGTCTTCGCATTTTTCCTTGCCCGGGGTCGGGTGCTTGACCAACGCCTCTGCGGCTTGTGCCCGACCGGTTAAAACCGATTCGGCCGGTGCCAGCTCGATATTGGCTGCGTAAGCGCTTGTCGGGCAGTATGCAATCACGTCTTCACCGACATCGGCAATGACTTGAAATTCGTGTGAGCGCGACCCGCCGATTGCGCCCGTGTCGGCACGAACGGCGCGAAACGTAAGACCCAAACGCGTAAAGATTCGCTCGTAAGCTTCGTACATCGTGTCGTAACTTTTTTGGGCGCCTTGTGTATCGCGGTCAAAACTGTAGGCGTCTTTCATCAGAAACTCGCGCGCGCGCATGACACCGAAACGCGGCCGTCTCTCATCACGAAACTTCGTGCGGATTTGAAACAAATTCAGGGGCAGTTGGCGCCAGCTTGTCACTTCGCTGCGCACGACGTCGGTAATGACTTCTTCGCTTGTGGGCTGAATGACGAAGTCACGGTTGTGGCGATCTTTAAAACGCAAAAGCTCGGGACCGTATTTGAGCCACCGACCCGATTCCTGCCACAATTCCGCCGGTTGCACAATCGGCATGGAAAGCTCGACGGAACCTGCGCGTCGCATTTCTTCGCGAATGATGCGCTCGATTTTTTCAATAACGCGGTAACCCATGGGCATGAGGGTGTACACACCGGCGGCGAGTTTTTTAATCAGACCTGCACGAATCGAATAAATCTGACTGGGAATTTCCGCGTCCGCGGGCGCTTCTTTTAACGTCGAAATAAAAAATTGACTGGCACGCATAATTGGTCCTTGCAAAGCAATCGATAGCCCGAAAAGGGTAAGATAAGGATTCTAAACAAACGCACTTTTCTTCGAAACTTATGAGAGGATTTTTAAAGCCTTCCGGTGACTCTGAAGACGCAAACGCATTGCATCTTCGCGATAAATTGCGTGAGTCGGGATTGCTTTTTTCCGGTCGGGAGTTGTTTTCGTTTCTCCTGGAGCGATTGCGTGAGATTCGCCTGTCGGAAACGGCCTCGGGCATGGCACTTGCCAGTTTGCTCGGTATCGTTCCCGTTTTGGCAATTTCTCTTGCGGTTTTTGCGGCTTTTCCGTCGTTTTCCTCCGAGCGTGAAGCTCTTGAGTCTTTAATTTTGACCAGTTTCATTCCCGAACAGTACTCGGAAGTGATCGTGGCTTATTTGCGTGAATTCAGCGCGCAGGCGGCCGGTCTTACGACGTTCGGTATCGTCGGTTTGGTTTTAACGGGCGTACTTCTTGTTAACGGACTTTTTGTCACAATTAATCGCATCTTTCGCATTGATCGCAAAAGGCCCTTGGTGCAGCGCATTTTGCTTTATTGGGCCACGATCACGGCCGGTCCCCTGTTCCTTGCCGTCAGTCTTTCGCTCACCGGCAAAATGGCGGCTTTGTCGTTTGCAGGGATTGATGCCGGGTATTCGCGTCTTTTCTACACGCTCGGCGTCGTCTTGCTGCAGGCGCTTTGTTTTGCGGCTCTTTATAAATTCATTCCGTATTGTGTCGTACGATTTCGCGATGCGTTTTTCGGCGGCCTGGTCGTTTCGGTTGTCGGATTGATCGTCAAGCGCATCTTTGCCTATTATGTTTCGGTCGGAACATTCTCCAATATTTACGGAGCATTTGCGGCGTTGCCTGTTTTTGTCCTTTGGATTTATGTGTCTTGGTACCTGTTTTTTGCCGGTGCTGCCGTAACGGCTGTCATTCCGCAACTTTTATGCCGACGCTATGTCGGTCACGGCAAACCGGGCCATGACTTTTTTACGGCTTTGGCTTTTTTAAAGATTTTTTGCGACTTGCAAAAGGACGGGCGGGCTCCGATTTGTACACTCATGCAACTGTCGACGCAAACCGATACGCCGCCGCAAGATGCGCGGTGCGTTTTAGACGGTTTATCACGGATCAATTACGTCAAAGCGCTCTCGGGAATCGAAAATTACGAGCGTTGGGTTTTGGTTGCCGACCCGCAGAGGGCAACGCTTGCACCGGTTTTTCATCTTTTTGCTTTGGATGCGTGTAACGAATTGCTTTCCGATGCAGCCGGTCCGGCGGCACTTTGGAATGAAAGACTTGAGCGCTCCGATGTGTTAACCGCAACGCTCAAAACGGTTTTTTCGTGGAATAAGTTATGACTTTTGAAAGAATTTTGGCACTGGATACGGCGACCGAAACCGTCTCGGTCGCACTACGGGACGGCGAAGCGCTTTTTTATCGATCCGATGCGCAATACAACAGACATTCCGAACAGATTTTGCCCTTTGTCGATGCAGTTTTAAACGAGGCCCGTAAGACGCTTTCCGATGTCGATGCGATCGCTTTCGGAGCAGGACCTGGAGCCTTCACGGGGCTTCGCGTTGCCTGCGGTGTGGCGCAGGGGCTCGGGTGGGCCGCAGATAAACCCCTTGTGGCCGTTTCGAATCTTGAGGCGGCCGCCTTAAAGGGCGGCATCGACGGTCGCATTCTCACGGCTCTTGATGCGCGCATGAAGGAGTGTTACGTGGCTGCCTATGACGTGAAAAACGGTACTTTAGTCTCTACGCTCATTAAGCCGCATGTGACACGTCCTGAAAATTTAGCTGCTTTGTGTGAGGAAGCCCGAATAACGGCTCTTGTCGGCGATGCATACGAACGCTATAAAGAACGGATGGATTTGCCGTCCTGTGTGCAGATAACGGACATCGGTTGTGCCACGGCTTCGGACATTGCCGCGCTGGCGCGCACGATGGCCGAGGAAGGCAAAATCGTCACGGCTTTACAGGCGGCCCCTGTGTATGTGAGAAATCGTGTGGCGCTCACAATTGATGAACGGGCTCGAGGACAAGCGCTTTGATGAGAGTATCGGAAATTGTTTTTCGGGCGATGCGCCCGTGCGATGCGCCGTCCGTAGCGGCTTTGGCTCGGCGTGCCGATCCGTTTTCCTGGACGGTCGACGACTTTCTGACGGCCTCTAAGTCAGGCAATGTCGTAACGCTCGGGTTCTTCGGAGAAATCCTCGTCGGCTTTTCAGTCTTACGTCTTGTGCTCGATGAAAGTGAACTTCTGGACATTGCCGTCGATCCGGCATACCAATCGCGCGGCTTCGGACGTGCCCTGTTAACCGAGGCTGTTAAAACCGCTAAACTTTCGGGCGCTCGATTGATGCGTCTGGAAGTTCGCATCGGAAATGCGCGTGCCAAGGGCTTGTATGAGACCTTCGGTTTTGCTTCCGATGCAATCCGACGCAATTATTACAGGACGTCGACCGGACGTGAAGATGCCGTTTTAATGACTCTGGTTTTTTAAAAGACGCATGCCTTTAACAAAAACACAAAGCGAAATTTGGCAAGCGATGAATATCGGACCGCAGTGGATTGAGCGGACCGAGGACGACGCGTCGGCGCAGATTGCGCAGGATGCGTCCGATGGGAAGACGATCTTGCCGAAGAACTCTTCCTTGGCGTCCGTCGGTTCCGTTTCGATTAATCCTGCAGCAACCGGTCCGAGAAGGGGAGCGGTCCTGTTGAACGCGTGCTCTGAAGGCGCGACGCCGCAGGACAAAAACCTTGCTGACAACTCCGAACTTCAAGCCCGTGCCGAGAAAGCTTCCTGGGAAGAGCTTTCCGAACTTGTCTCCCGGTGCCGTGCCTGTCCCATGGCAACAACGCGAAAACATTGTGTTTTTGCCGACGGGAAACCGGGCTGCCCGATTGCCATCGTCGGCGAAGCACCCGGACGCGATGAAGATATCGAAGGGATTCCGTTTGTCGGTAAAAGCGGACAGCTCCTGACGCGGATTCTCGAGAGCCTTGAGTGGAAACGCGGTGTCGATGTGGCCATCGTCAATGTTTTAAAGTGCCGTCCGCCCGATAACCGTGATCCGAGACCCGAGGAAATGCGCGCTTGCGCCGCTTTTTTGGATCGACAACTGGAGCTCATCGACCCGAAAGTCATCATTTTGATGGGGCGGTTTGCTATCGACAGGCTCCTTGCAACCGATGCGCCCGTCGGTCGGTTGCGCGGAACCCCGAGGCACGTATCTGTCGCAGGGCACGACGTACCGGCCGTTGTCACGTACCACCCCTCGTATCTGTTACGTAATCCCGTGGAAAAAGAAAAAAGCTGGCAGGATTTTGTTTTAGCCAAGCGCCTTTTGTCCGGCGAGGTGCCATGAAGCAAATTGATTTTCACTACAACGTCCGTCAGCGCTCGATTTATGCGTGCAAGCTCGTGAGAAAAGTCCGTAGTCTCGGACTTACCGTGGCTTTGTGGTCACGTAACGAGGCATTTTTAAAGGGTGTTTACGAGGATCTTTGGCGGTTTGACGATATGGCTTTTATTGCGCATGCCTGGGCCGGCTCGGTAACCGAACGCTTTAGCCCCGTTGTTTTTTCAACTGAGATTGCCGCGTTAGCCGGAAAAGACGTTTTAATTCTTCTCGATGACAATGTTCCGGATCGTTGGCAAGAGGCTTTAGGCGGTTTTGATCGTGTTGTCGATATTGTCGGGCAAAGTTCCGAGGAATTGACAACGTCGCGGGCGCGCTACCGTCTTTACAAAGCCTCGGGTGTAACACTTAAGGCATATGACAGGAGGCAAGCAGTATGACGGCAAATACATCGACGGTACTTACGCAAGAAGTTCCCTATCGGTGGGAAGAATTAAAGAGCCTTGCCCTTACGCCGCGCTCCGATTCGGTTTCTACGCCGATTGCGACTCAACATGCGGAAAATTCGACTCCGGCGCCTGAGCTCAAGCAGGCAGTGTCGGTGCCCGATTCGGCTCGCCGGGATCAACGCGCTCCGGATCATCTCGACAATGCCCCCCTTTCGGAAGCCGGAAAAGAAGCGTTGATTGCCGCAGTCAGCAAAAAGGTCGGTGAGCAACTTTTCGAAGAAATCGATTTGGTCGTCGAACTGGCCTTAAAGAAAACGCGAGCGCACCTTAAGACGGACATTCAAAAGGCCGTTGCCATCAATGTGACGCGTTGTGTGCGAGAGGCCCTGGAGAAACAAAAGCTCTGAGGGCTAGATAACGAGGGCGACGGCGCCCAGAGCAAAAAACAGAACGGCACACGCGACGTGAATGAGGCGAATCGGGAGTTTTTTTGCAAGCGTATCGCCCAAAAAAACCGCCGGGACATCGGCAATGAGCATGCCGAGTGTCGTACCGAAGACAACGGCCCAGGCATTGCCGTAGTGTGCGGCAAGGCCCACGGTGGCAATCTGTGTTTTGTCTCCCATTTCTGCGAAAAAAAACGTCATCAGGGTAATCCCGAAAACGCCGAGGCGTTGCAACCTGGGGTTATCTAAGAGACCGCCGTCTTCTTTATCAGGAAAGAGCATCCAGACGGCCATGGCCCAAAAACCGCCGACCAAAAGGACTTTAAGGACCGTCGGCCCGAGAATCATCGTCATCCAAGCGCCGAGCGCTCCGGCCAGACCGTGATTTAAAAGCGTTGCCGCGAAGATTCCGAGCACAATCGGAACGGATTTGTGAAACCGCGCGGCAAGAAGAAAGGCCAGCAATTGGGTTTTATCGCCCATTTCCGCCAAGACAACGGAAAGCGTGCTGACAAAAACCGATTCAAACATAAACGCGCTTAATTACTTTCCGATGAGCCGTTCAGGTCTTCTTCACGGCGATTTCGTTCGGTCAGCGCCTTGTCAATGGCCTGCCTGAAGGACGTAATGACCGTTGCATACCCTGTGGCGTCGCGCTTGCCGAAAACGGCCGACCCGGCGACGATAACGTTGGCTCCGGCATCAATCACACGGTCGACGTTTTGCGGATTGATGCCGCCGTCCACTTGGAGAAGAACCTCGTGACCTGTTGCGTAGTAGTGGTTCTCAAGGAAATCGCGGACCGCAGCAATTTTTCTTAACGAGGAGGGAATAAAGGACTGACCGCCGAATCCCGGATTGACGCTCATGATAAGGACCATGTCAACCTTGTCGATCACGTATTTAAGCGTATCAAGGGGAGTTGCCGGATTGAAGGCAAGACCGGATTTGGCACCGGACTGGCGAATGACCGAAAGCGTGCGATCCAGGTGTCGTGTGGCCTCGGCATGAACCGTCACGTAGTCTGCACCGGCCTGAGCAAAAAGCGTTGCGATCGCGTCGGTCGGTTCGACCATCAGATGCGCATCAATCGGGGCCGTCGTTCTCTTGCGAAGACACTTTAATACGCCCGGTCCGATGGTCAGGTTCGGCACAAAGTGGTTGTCCATGGCGTCGAAGTGAATCCAGTCGGCGCCGGCACGTAGGACCGAATCGACTTCGTTTCCGAGTTCGGAGAAATCGGCCGAGAGGATGGAAGGCGCGATGATGACGGGCGGATTGTATGAAGCCATGGAGTAAAGTCCTTAGTGAATTTGTTCAAGGGCGAATCGTGGCGACAGTATAGGCAATCTGACCGACCGTTGCGGTACTATACGGACTTTCTCATATTCAGTTAAAGGTTATCGGACATGTCGACAATCGTTCAGAAGTACGGCGGAACATCCATGGGTTCGACCGACCGCATTAAGAATGTCGCGCGTCGTGTGGCCAAATGGCACCGTGCCGGGCACCGCATGGTGGTTGTGGTTTCCGCGATGAGCGGCGAAACCAATCGTTTGATTGCTCTGGCTAAGGAAATTATGCCTAACCCGGACCCGCGGGAACTTGATGTCATTGCAAGTACCGGCGAGCAAGTGAGCATCGGCCTGCTGGCAATGGCACTTAAAGCCATCGGTATTGAGGCTGTAAGTTACAACGGCACACAGGTCGGGGTACACACGGATTCGGCTTATACGAAGGCGCGCATCGAAAGCATTGATTCCGGGCCTATCCAAAGTGCCCTTAATGCCGGTAAGGTTGTTATTGTCGCCGGTTTCCAGGGTAAGGATCCCGAAGGAAACGTCACGACACTCGGTCGCGGCGGTTCGGACACGTCGGCCGTCGCTCTTGCCGTCGCTCTTAAGGCCGATGAGTGTTTGATTTATACCGATGTGGACGGTGTGTATACAACCGATCCTCGCATCGAACCGAAAGCACGGCGTCTGCGCGCTTTAAGTTCCGAGGAGATGCTTGAACTGGCGAGCCTTGGGTCGAAAGTCCTTCAGACGCGCAGTGTTGAATTTGCCGATAAGTACAAGATGCCGATACGGGTTCTTTCGAGCCTGACCGACCCCGATATGCCTCTGGAACAGGAAGAAAATTCCGGTACGTTAATTACCGTTAATGAGGATCCCACTATGGAAAAACCGCTTATTTCCGGCATTGCCTTTACGAAAGATGAAGCCAAGATTACCTTGATTAAGGTTCCCAACATTCCGGGTGCGGCCTATAAGATTTTGGGCCCGATCGAGCGCCACAATATCGACATTGATATGATTGTCCAGAACGTCGGCCTGGACGGGACAACGGACTTTTCATTCCTGTTGCCGCGCTCGGACTTGGATAATGCATTAAAGGTTATTCGCGAAGAAATTTATCCGGAAACCGGAGAGCTTGACGTGCATACGTCTACTTCGGTGGCAAAGGTCAGCGTTGTCGGTGTCGGAATGCGCACACATGCCAATGTGGCCAGTACGGCCTTTGAGGCTTTGGCCAAGGAAGGTATCAACATTTTGATGATCGGTACGTCGGAAATTAAGCTCAGTATTGTCATTGAAGATAAGTACATGGAATTGGCGGTTCGTGCGCTGCACGACGCGTTCGGCTTGGATAAATAAAATTTTTCACGAAAATCTAGGCGCCGGCCCGCATCGGAAGTGATTCCTTTGCGGGCTTTTTGTCACCCGGAAGGAATGTTCGATTGTGTTCGGACGGCGAGGGTGCATTTTTTCTATTCGGATGTGTAGTATTGAAAGCGTTAATGGATTTCGGAGGAACAGAAAATGACGACGTTTGATCAGTATTGCCGAGAAATGTGTGATGTGCGCCGCGCGATTCATCGCCGACCGGAGGACGGATGGACCGAGTTTGAGACGACATGGCGTATTTATGCGTTTTTGGAAAACCTCGGCGGATTTTCCGTTAAGGTCGGTCAGGAGGTTGTTAATCCGCAATTTGTTCTGGGGCGCGATGAACTCAAGGTCATGAAGGCGCAGGAACGCGCTGCCGACAAGGGCGTTCCGGAGGCTTTTTTGGCGCGACTCGGGGGTTATACCGGCGTTGTCGCCGAACTTAAAACGGGGAGGCCGGGCCCTGCCGTCGGCTTTCGCTTTGACATTGATTGCGTCCAGGTAAATGAATCGAAAGACGCCGATCACGTGCCTTTTGCCTGCGGATTTGCTTCCGAACGCGAGGGCCTGATGCATGCTTGCGGACACGACGGTCATACGGCAACGGGACTGGGGCTTGCGCACTGGCTCTCGGACCACAAAGACGAACTGGCCGGTTCCGTGCGCCTGATCTTCCAGCCGGCCGAGGAGGGAACGCGCGGGGCAACGGCGATGGCCGAGGCAGGCGTTGCCGACAATCTGAATTGGCTTTTCGGGGCTCACGTCGGGTGCAACTGTACGGCAGGCGAAGTCGGCATTATTGAAAAAGGGTTTCTTGCTACAACGAAAATCGATATTGCGTTTACGGGAAAGGCCTCACACGCAGGTTCCGATCCGGAAAAAGGACGCAGCGCGCTCATGGCGGCAGCCGCCTGTGCATTGATGATGCAAGGCATTTCACGGCACAGGGAAGGGCAGACGCGTGTGGCGATCGGAACGTTACATGCCGGAGAAGGACGCAATATCACTCCCGTTCATGCTCTTTTACAAGCTGAGGTGCGAGGCTCGACCAAAAGCGTTAACGATTGGATGACCGAGCGAGTTCAAAGCATCGTGCGCGGTGTTGCCGAAGCCTATGAGGTTCAGGGGCAGATGATCAAGGCCGGTCAAGCCTGTGATATGAATTCGGATAAAGAGGCTTGTGATCTGATTGCCGATGCGGCACGTGATGTTCCGGGAATCACCGTTAAATTCCTTAAAACCGAAGACGGTAGTGAGGATTGTTCCGTTCTCATGCGACGCGCGCAGGAAACGGGGGCAAAAGCTGCTTTCTTCCTTTACGGTTGCCGTCATCACGGCCATCATCGATCTGATTTTGATATTCAGGACGAACAAACCCTTCCGGTGGCTTTTTCACTGATGACGGGAATCGTTTCTCGCTTAAACGGTAAGCACTGACCCATTTGAGACGAATAAAAAAACTTCCGTGCAAGATCGGCACGGAGGTTTTTCATTTAAGACGGTAACAATATAGACCCGCTGTGCGCGTTAACGCTGTGAGCGCACATCGCCGTACAGGCTTTCGATCTCTTCGGCGTATTTAGCGCGTATGACACGTCGCTTGAGCTTTAAGGTCGGCGTAAGCATGCCGTTTTCGATGGTCCAGGCCTCGGGAATAATCCGTACGTTTCTCGGAATCCCGTAGTTCGGGAAATTGGCCGTTGCGGCTTTAATACGGCGCAAAACCGCGTTACGCAGATCACGGTTTAAAAGTGTGGTCGGATCCTTGGGATCTAAGTGAAAAGATTCGGCAAAGTGCGGCCAGAGTTCCGGGTTCATGACGACAAGGGCGGACACATACGGACGGTTGTCACCGACGACCATCGATTGCGCAAAAAGAGAATCGGCTTGAATGGCGTTTTCCAAATCTTCGGGAGGAATTTTTTCCCCCGTACTTGTTACGATGATTTCCTTGATGCGCCCTTTAAGGCGAATATCTCCGTCTTCATAGATGTCGGCCTGATCGCCTGTTTTGAGCCAGCCGTCTTCGGTGAACATCGCTGCCGTATCTACCGGGCGTTTCCAGTATCCCTTCATGACGTTCGGCCCTTTGACCTGAAGTTCGTCGTTCTCACCGAGCCGGACCTGAACGTTTTTGAGCGCCACTCCGACTGTATCAGGATGATTTTTTCCGATAGGATTGACGGAAATGATCGGGCTTGTTTCGGTCATGCCGTATCCTTGGTGAATATCAACTCCGAGGCCTAAAAAGAATCGGGCAACGGCAGGACTTAGCGCTGCGCCGCCGGCGATAAAGATATGAGGGCGCCCGCCGAAAATGTTACGCACCGTCTGAGCAACGAATTTATCCAAAAACGAAAAAACGAAAGGATCCAAAAGCTCACTCATCGTAAAAGGGGACGGCAGTCCGTTTTCCCGACAGAACTTACGGTACCCGACATTGACAGCCCAACGCATTAAAAAGCGCACGGCCGGGGACTTTAGCGTCAGTCGGTCTTGAACTTTGGCGTAAATCTTCTCATAAATGCGCGGTACGCTCATCATGACCGTCGGCCGAATCAGACGCATGTCGTCCTGAATCAGTCCGATATTCCGATTAAATGCCACGAGGTTGCCGACGCCGAGCGCAACGTAATAAGTTGTCGTGCGTTCAAAGGTGTGTGAGAGGGGTAAAAACGAAAGCCATGTCTCGTTAAGATTAGGACAAATGATTGCCAAAACACCCGTGACATTCGATAAAACGGCCCGGTGTGTGAGCATAACGCCCTTGGGGTTGCCCGTTGTGCCCGATGTGTACACGATGGCGGCTAAATCTTCCGGTTCCGGACCGGCCGGAAGCGTCGAACCGACGCCCTCGGAAAGCCAGACATCGATATTTGTGACGCGGACATGCCCGTCCGTATAAGGCTCGGTTCCTTCGTCCGTGATGATGACATGCTCTAAGGACGGCAAATCTCCCGTCGCTCGAATCCCTTTCCACTTTAAAAGGCGGTTGGTAAACAGAACGCGAGCTCCCGAGTCGTTTAACAGGTAAGCCGAGGACCCCGGTGTGTCGACGGCATGAAGCGGAACGGGGACGAGGGCGCAGGCCAGTGCAGCTTGGTCGAATAAAATGGCCT
The DNA here is from genome assembly GCA_002404465.1 of Sutterella sp. UBA4713. Lineage (GTDB taxonomy): Bacteria > Pseudomonadota > Gammaproteobacteria > Burkholderiales > Burkholderiaceae_F > Duodenibacillus. Next base: position 43,572 of record DHJT01000090.1, read on the forward strand.
CAATACAATTGGGCAAAAGCATGGCAACACGGTCACCGCGTTTTAACTCCATGGCGGCAAAGGCGTGTTTCCAGGCTTCGACTTTCTCAATGACTTCTCGGACCGTTAAAACAATCCAGTCCTTGAGCATGTTGTCATAATACTTGTAAATCGGTATATCCGGACGACGGCCGGCGTGGTGCGTTAAAAGCTCGGGCAGAGTACGCAAAACCGACAGCTCGGCAACGCGTTCTTCAATGGTTTCTGGTGTTTTCGTTGTATTCGTCATGTCCCGAGCTCCGCAGTCTTGCCTTTTTCTTTTTTCGGGAAAGGTCCCGTCGGCAAAATTTTACCGATGAATTCTAATTCAGGACACACAAGTGCGTTCAATCCGTTCGGATGATGGCGGGACGGCGAACGCGAACGCATGGAAAACCAAAACGATACAATGCCGTCAAAGACTAGGGAGCTTACGCATGCGCACCGTTTCGATACATTCGTCAGAAAATGCGAACGTAAAACGTTGGAAAAAAATCTCCGAAAATGCTCGGGCCGTCGATAAACTCGGTCTGACTTTGGCCGAGGGGGCTCATTTGGCGCAAACAGCCCTTGAGAAGAGAGCGGACGTTCGTGCGGTTATTTTGCGCGAGTCGACGGCAAGTGAGGAAGCAAAAGCGCTTTTTGCTGCGTATGCGCAATTGGGAACGGCATCTCTTTTTACAGTGAAAGAGTCTTTATTTGAATCCGTTGCTCCCGTTGCACACGGCATCGGACTTTGTATTGAACTGGCCGTTCCGAAAAAAACGGTTCCGGAAAAGTCTTTGAGCGTTAATGCCGTTTATTTGGACGGGGTACAGGATGCGGGTAATGTCGGCACGATTTTGCGTTCGGCTTTAGCTGCCGGTGTGCGTTATGCTGCCTTGTCGCCTAAGTCGGCGCGCATTTGGTCTCCCAAGGTTTTGCGTGCAGCGATGGGAGCGCATTTTTCGATGACACTTTATGAGGATGTTGCGGCTCGAGATCTGCCACGGCTATTTGCATCCGAGCGTTTGGCGGCTGATGCGCGCGGCGGATCGGATTTGTTTAAAACACCGGACTGGGAGAGAGCACCGACTGTCTGGATGTTCGGCTCCGAGGGACCGGGGTTGTCCGATGAGGCCCTGAGTGTTGCCGATGCACGATTTTTAATCCCGATTGACAAAGCGTGTGAATCGCTCAATGTTGCTGCCGCTGCCGCCGTATGCCTTTTCGAACAGAAAAGGCGGCGTTCGTCGGTCTAATCGAAAAAAAAATAGCCTCAAATCGGATACGACGCAGTTTCTTTTTTCGAAAACGGATTTCTGTAAGAGCGTAAGAGCGTGTCGATGATTTACAATCAACCGACTTCTTTTTTCAGTTTGAAATCATGCCTTTTGCTCTTTCACCCGCGGCTCAGCAGATTGCGAAACGTTACACCGGAAAACAACGCGAATTTCTTTACGCTTTGGTTTCGTGTCCCTATCCGATTACAGTCAATTGTCTTCGTGCCGTTGTAAAACGGTTCGGCATGACGTATGCCGTCGGGCAAAAGCTCGTCGA
>DHJT01000036.1:0-6854 GCA_002404465.1 Sutterella sp. UBA4713
GTGATTTTTCCGGCTGCATTGATGCCGTTTCTGGTAACAGAGGGGCCTTGCGCAATGGTTAGGCCATCCTCGTGGAGATATGTCCCGGGATTCTGACCCTTGTGTATGGAGATACCCTCTCCCGACAAATCAGTCGTAATCGAAGAGTTGGAATCCGTAAGAGAAACTTTGGGAGCTAACGAGACTGTATATTCTGTTCCGCTTCCGGTAACAGCAATATTGTCACCGCTAACGAGAGAAACCTTATTGGCCCCCACGAGTTGCTTCGCTTGGCCGAGGTTGATGGCACTTGTATCGTTTGTTGCCTCGGCAACATTCGTGATTTCTTTGGTACCGGCATTAATTCCGGATGCCTTTACAGCCAGCTCGCTACCAGTGAAGGCAAGCCCCGCCGAGTTAAGTGTGACCGAACCGATCTTAAGTGCTGCACTGCTTAGAGAAGCAGAACCGACAGTAAGTCCATTGTTATTAAGAGAAACTGACGATCCAACATTGAACTGGGAAGCTTTAACCTTACCCGTAAAATCCTGATTATCGTTTAGCTTAACAACTGTCTTCGTTGGGTCTGATGTATCTACAGAAACTCCCTTCCCGGCCGTGATCTCGGCTGCCTTGGGCAGAGCATCGGCATTTAAACTCAATGTGTAACTTGTACCTTTATCCGATGTATCTGTTTTTAGTATAAGGTTTTCATCCCCTACACTAAGCGAAACTTTGCTCGCTTTAAGCTGTGCCACATTCACGGCATCTGTGTCTTCAGAACCTGCTGCGACGTGGATAATCTGGCGGGTTTGTTCATCTTTTCCTTTCTCTTTTCCGACCGAAACAGCACCCCAGGTTGATTTCCAAACTGGCGATGTATTGCTCGTGCTGGTGCCAGTTGAAAAATCGTAACCTGCTACACCTGCTGGGCGATCAGCAACAGAACTTGCTCCGAGGGCTACTCCACGGTCGACAGAGGACTTTGCGTAACTTCCGATTGCCAATGAAAGGCTATTTGTCGCTTGTGACCCTGCGCCAAATGCACTGCTCTCATGCCCGTCAACCGTGGCTCCGCTGCCGATTGCGGTTCCTCGCGTCGTCTTTACAACTGCCTTGTAGCCGATTGCAATGGCGCCATCTTGATTTTCTTTTGTATTAGTCGGGTCATGTTTTACTTGTGCCGAATCGCCGATTGCGATGCTCCCCTCCCCCGTTGCGTTTGCTTCCTTTCCTACTGCTACAGACGACACACTGGCATCCTTAGGACTACTTGCTTCAGAAGACTTGCCAATTGCTATAGAATTACCTGTTACTTGTCCACCGACAACCGTGTACGTGCCTGCTTGGGTTACCCCCCCCCTGCCAAAAGCACCAATGCCGCCAAAGTAACTGCCGTGTAGTTTCGTTTTTTCATACCTCACTCCATAATTAAAAATATCCATTTAGCGGATCACTCAGAATAGCTACTTTCCACTACGCCTTTCCCGATTCCAGAGCGTCAAGAAAATTAAGTCCCAAATCAATTATCGGAATTCCACAAAGCAAGCCCGCAATAGTTTGAACTTTAACAGTTTTTATCATGTTTTGTGCCGGCATAGCTCACTCTCGCACACATTGGAAATCAGCTGACCGTCAAACCATTTACCACTTCTTGACTTAACCCATAAAAGAGGAGCCTCCCACTAAAAAACATTGCTCAAGACGCTTCTTTTCACTTCCCCGCGACTCTCTGCCACTACGCCCCTCTTTATAATCCCGATGAATTGACACAGACTGAGAGGAACCCGTTAACCGGTTCTCGTATTTTTGTACCATGGAAATTTTCTGCCTCGGACTCAATCACACAACAGCTCCCGTAGCCATACGCGAGCGCGTTGCCTTTTCCGAAGCAGAATCGGCATCCTGTGTAAAAATTCTTTTAACGCGGTTAAACGAACGGGACAACGGCTCTTTAAAAGAGGCCCTGATTCTTTCGACATGTAACCGCATGGAAATCTACGGAGTCGCCGAAGACAGCGCGCGCGTGCTACCGCTACTAACAGACTTTCTTTCAGAAACAAAGGGCGTTACAGCTCGAGAACTTGCCCCCTATCTGTATACGTTTACCGGTAAGCAAGCCGTCTTACACGCCTACCGTGTTGTCTCGGGCATCGACTCGATGGTCCTCGGAGAAACGCAAATCGTCGGGCAAACCAAAAAGGCCGTACAACAATCTCGAAAAGCAGGCGGCTTGGGCCTTTATTTAAACCATCTCTTTGAAACGGCCTTTTCCACGGCCAAACTCGTGCGCTCGCACACGACAATCGGACGCAATTCCGTCAGTCTCGCCTCGGCCGCCGTCCGGCTTGCCGAACGCCTTTTCGGTGATTTGTCGCAACGAAGCATCCTTTATATCGGTGCCGGTGAGATGATTGAACTATGCGCCGCACACTTCGGGGCCCGTAACCCGAAGGAAATTACCGTTGCCAACCGATCACTTGATCGCGGTCAAGCCTTAGCGGCCCGCTACAAAGGAAGCGCCATCCGTCTTCAAGACCTTCCCGATGTCATCAGTCACTATGACATCATTGTTTCCTGTACGGCGTCGGCTCTTCCGATTCTCGGCCTCGGCATGCTCGCCCGCGCCGTCAAAGAAAGATCGCACGAACCGATTTGTATTATCGATTTGGCCGTCCCGCGCGATGTTGAACCTGAAGCACGCGACCTTGCCGATGTATTTGTCTACACCATCGATGACCTAGGAAATATCGTTCAAGCCGGAAAAGAAAGCCGTACAAGTGCCCTGAAGAAAGCCGAAGAAATCGTTACCGTGCGCCTTGAAGGCTTCCTGCACTGGCAAAAAACACGCAATGCCGTCGGTTCAATTCTGACCTTACGCGAACGCGCAAAGGCCCTCGGAGAGGCTGAATTAAAACAAGCTCGCAGAGCCCTTGCCGCCGGCACTGACCCTGACAAAGTTCTGGTTCGCCTGACACGCAATTTGACACGTAAGTTTGCGCATGATCCGACTGTTTTTCTAAAAACGTGCGGCAATAAAACAACAACCGATGACACGCACGCCGTCGCGGAATTTTTCCGCCCGCATCGCAATTAGCCCCGCTATACTCTTAAATCCATTTTCTTAGACTTTCCTGACCATGATGAAAGACAGCATGCGCAGCAAACTCCTCGGACTTTGCCGGCGCCTCGAAGAAATCGATGCCATGCTTGCCTCTCCGGAAGCAACAAATGACATGAATCGTTTCCGCGACTTGTCGTGTGAGCGTGCGGAAATCGAACCGCTTACCGTCAAAATGAAAGCGTATGAAGCGGCGGAAGCCGATATTGCTACGGCCAAGGAGCTTGCCTCAGACCCGGATATGCGTGAACTTGCTCAAGAGGAAATCCAAATCGGAGAAGAACAACTCCAGGCGCTCGAAAAAGATTTGGAAATCATGCTCCTTCCGACCGACCCGAATGACAAACGCAACATCTACTTGGAAATTCGCGCCGGAACAGGGGGTGATGAATCAGCCCTTTTTGCCGGGGACCTCCTTCGCATGTATATGCGTTATGCAGAACGCCAAGGCTGGAAAGTTGAAATCGTCAGCAAAAATCAAAGCGACCTCGGTGGCTACAGAGAAGTCATCTGTCGGATTATCGGCGAAGGAGCGTATTCCAAACTCAAGTTTGAGTCGGGAGGACATCGTGTTCAGCGTGTCCCGGAAACCGAGGCAGCCGGACGCATTCACACCTCGGCCTGCACGGTAGCCGTTTTGCCCGAGCTCGATGAAATCGAAGCCGTCAAAATCAATCCGGCCGACTTACGTATCGACGTGTATCGCGCCTCGGGTGCCGGCGGTCAGCACGTGCAAAAAACCGACTCTGCTGTGCGCATCACACACATTCCGACGGGCCTAGTTGTCGAATGCCAGGATGAACGCAGTCAGCATCAAAATAAAGACCGCGCCATGGCAATTCTTGCGAGTCGCCTTTACGCTGCCGAAGTAGAAAAGCAGCGTAGCGACCGGGCAAGCGAGCGCAAAAATCTCGTCGGAAGCGGTGATCGAAGCGAGCGCATTCGTACCTACAACTACCCGCAAGGACGTGTAACCGATCACAGAATCAACCTGACGCTTTATCGCTTGGATGCCATCATGGACGGCGACCTTGATGAAATCATCACGGCCCTGACAACAGAGCACCAGGCAGAACTTCTGGCCGAACTCGGCGAAAGCTAATGGCAACCGCCTCGGACCTTTTGCGTACCGCGACGGGAGTCCCTCGTAGTGATGCGTTGCTTTTATTAGCCAAAATTCTCGACGTTACGAAAGAGCGCCTCATTGCCCACCCGGAGACCCCTGTTTCCGAAACGCAGTTGCGTACATTTTCACAGTGGCTTCAGCGCGTCCGTAACGGTTTCCCGACAACCTATCTATTGGGCACTCAAGCTTTCTGGGGAAGAGATTTCAAAGTCACGCCAGACGTCCTTATTCCGCGCCCTGATACGGAAACGGTCGTTGAAACTGTTTTACGTATTGTTAGTCCGAAAGTAGCCATTGAGCTCTTGGATCTCGGGACCGGAAGCGGCGCCGTTGCGATTACCTTAGCAAAAGAACTTCCTTTCGCACGCGTAACGGCAACCGATATCAGCGAACAAGCTCTTGTCGTTGCCAAAGAAAATGCGCGCCGTTTAGGTGCGACGGTTTCCTTTTTCTCAAGCAATTGGTTCGAGTCTCTCCCCGGGCACCACTCTTTCGATGTCATTGTTTCCAATCCGCCGTATATTCGGCCCGATGACGAACACTTGCGGGCCTTGAGTTTCGAGCCACAAGGCGCCCTGACCGACGGGGTTGACGGGCTTTCTTGTATTCGAACGTTAATCGCAGGGGCTCCACCGTACCTCACGACAAACGGTGTTCTTGTTTTAGAACACGGTTATGATCAGGCACGCGACGTGTGTACGATTTTTGAAAAAGACGGGCGCTATGAGAAAGCGCGAACCATCAAGGATCTTGCCGGTAACGACCGTGTGACCTATGCACGAAAGCGGCTTTGTTAGATAAGGAAGGGCCATGCAAATTTCTCAAATTCTGTCCTACACCGATTCTCTATTGCATCCGAGCGAGTACAAGGACTACGCCCCCAACGGTCTTCAGATTCAAGGAGACGGCAGGGCCATTCGGAAAATTGCGCTCGCCGTGACGGCATCCCTTGCAGCTGAAAAAGAGGCCGTTCGTATCGGAGCCGATGCGCTTTTTGTTCACCACGGTTGGTTCTGGAAACACGAGGATGCTCGCATTGTCGGCATTCGATACAACCGCATCAAGACGCTTTTGCTCTCGGGTATGGCCCTTGTCGCCTATCACCTTCCGCTTGACAACCAACCGGACTTCGGCAATAACGCCCTTTTCGGCAAAGCCTTGGGCTTTGCGGCAACAGGGCGATTCGGGCAAGACGATCTCGGTTGGACAGGCTTGACGAACAGAGAACTTTCAGCTCCGTCTCTTGCCGAAACCATCACACAAGCGCTCGGACGAGATCCCCTTATCGTCGGGCCGACGGATCGTCCGATTCGTCGCGTTGCCTGGTGTACGGGAGCAGCTCAAGATTACCTCGAAGAAGCCGCCGCTTGCGGCGTCGATGCCTATCTTTCCGGGGAAATCTCCGAAAGAACAACACACGTAGCGCGCGAGGTCGGCATCCCCTACTTTGCCTGCGGGCACCACGCAACAGAACGATTCGGCGTAAAAGCATTGGGCCGTAAACTGACAGAACATTTCGGTATTGAAACAACTTATATTGAGATTGACAATCCCGTTTAGCACTTTGAGCACTGCGTAACTTAATTTTTTGACAGCTTCTGACAAAGCATCCTTGTCTTGGAAGCTCTTGCCATAAACAGAAAATGACGGATGTCAGATTTTTTTCTTTTTATATCATGGCATTACGCGCGTTTTTCTGCAGAAAATTTTGCTATTTCTTATAATTACGACTTTTTCGGCGATAGCAATGTTTTTTCGCGCTTGGCCGACGGACTTTTCTTTTTAGGACTTCATTTTTATGATGGTTTTATATTCGGGTTCGACCTGTCCGTTCTCTCACCGTTGCCGTTTCGTCCTGTGCGAAAAGGGCTGTGACTTTGAAATTAACGACATCGACATGTTCAATAAACCGCCGGAAATCGATGCCATGAATCCGTACGGCGAACTTCCGATTCTCATTGAGCGGGACTTGACGCTGTATCAATCGACCATCATCAATGAATATATCGATGAGCGTTTTCCGCATCCGCAACTGATGCCGGCCGATCCGATTCAACGTGCCAGAGCTCGTCTTTTTATCTACACGTTTGAGCGCGAACTCTTTAGCTTCGTTCGCGTTTTGGAGCGTCGAGGCGAAACGGAACTCCGCAAAAAGGTTGCCCGCGACCAAATTCGCGAACAGCTCGTGCAACTGTCGCCCGTGCTTGCAAAAAACAAGTTCTTAATGGGTGATGATTTCACGATGCTCGATATTACGCTCGCTCCGCTTCTGTGGCGCTTGGACCACTATGAAATCGAAATGCCCAAAAGCGCGGCTCCGCTTTTAAAGTACGCAGAAAGCGTCTTTGCACGTAATGCCTTCATCGACTCGATGACCCCCTCGGAAAAGGTTATGCGTCGCTAAACGGTGCGTATATTGGTAGTGGAGGTATCTCATGCGTGATGTCTACATCGGGCCGCTCTCAAAGGAGTCCTTTCGCGTGCACCTTATTCGCGCGCTCCTTGATTGGTGCGAAGATGAGGGGTTCACCCCGTACGTTGCGATTTCCGTAGATGATGCCTGTGTCGTTCCGCAGGAATATGTCAATCCGGACAACACGATTGTGCTGTGTGTCTCGACTCTCGCAA
>DHJT01000036.1:6881-7153 GCA_002404465.1 Sutterella sp. UBA4713
TCTCGCAACCCGCGATTTTGAGCTTGACAAAGACGGCATGCGCTTTAAAACACGTTTCGGCGAGACGGTCTGCTCCATCGATATTCCGCTTTGTCGGATTGCCGCCGTCTTCCCGAAAGAGAACACCGACCTTGTCAGTTACTTTCCCGTATCGGAGTCGACGAAACCGAAGAAAAACACGCCCGAAAACGATATTCCCGTTTTCACCAAACTTTGAGCGTAATTCTGTAGAATTGCGCCCGTTGCCCTAATAGCTCAGTTGGTAGAGCAAT
>DHJT01000012.1:0-319 GCA_002404465.1 Sutterella sp. UBA4713
AAAACTACCTTGACAAACACCGCAAGCTTTCCAAGTTATATTCGGTTCTCCTGAATTTTTTTTCACACGTCACAACATCTTCATACGGACGATGTTGTGACATGCAGGCTGTTATTTCTTGTCAAAATCGCAGACGGTATGCCAGAGAAGTTCCGTTCCCTGCATAAAGTCCTCGATTTTCATGGCCTCGCGCCAATTATGGGAACCGTTCTGATTCGCGACAAAAATCATCCCGACGGGGACGCCAGCATTGGATAGCACTGCCGCATCATGTCCGGCACCGGAAGGAAGATTGATTGCATGCAGGTTATGTTGCTTG
>DHJT01000012.1:349-1048 GCA_002404465.1 Sutterella sp. UBA4713
CCGCCGTTTCCAAACGTAATCGAACAGCCGGATCAACGCCGGATGACTCGCAAACGAGAACATCATCAAACTCAAACCGTACGCCTCGTTCCTGACTGATTGCCGCGCACTCAGTTTCCATCAACTCATGGAATTTCCAGAGCGTTTGCATCGAAAGGCTTCTCATATCCAGACCGAAGGAGACCTTCCCCGGGATAATGGCAATGGCTGCCGTCGGTTCTGTATTAACAACCCCACAAGTAAAGACCAAATCCTGTCCTGCTGCCAACCAGGATTTCCAGTGTTTATCCATACGCGAAAGAAGTTCAGCCAAGGCCATTACAGCATCGTGACGAAACTCCAAATCCACGGCTCCGGAGTGAGCCGTTTGTCCGATAACATGGCAAATTTTGTGACGTAGATTGCCTCGAATGCCGGTAACGACACCGATACGGTTAACGGTATCACTATCAAGTCGCGGTCCCTGCTCAATGTGCAGTTCGATAAATGCTGCAATGTTAGACAAGTCCTTGAGCATTTTTCCGGAAACCATTATCTCTGGAGAAAATCCACATTGACGTATGGTTTCTGCCAATGTGACGCTCGTGTTGCGGTGGCACAATTGGATTTCCGAAGGTTTTAATTTTCCCGTTAATGCCAGAGAGCCAACATAAGCCCGCCCGAACCAGGAAGACTCCTCCATACGGGTCACAAGAACAG
>DHJT01000012.1:1096-7219 GCA_002404465.1 Sutterella sp. UBA4713
TGCACGTTTTCCTTGTGAAGCATTTCTGCGACAGTCAAAGCAGCACAAACACCTGCCAGTCCGTCGAAATTTCCGCCTTCCGGTACAGAATCTCCGTGAGAGCCGGAAACAATCGCAGGAAGAGCCCGATTTTTACCAGGTCTGGTCACCCATAAATTTCCGGCAGGATCAATCTCGATTTCCATCCCCATCCGTTCTCCAGCCTTTTTTACAAGACGGTGTACGAATTCCTCGTGGGGACCATATCCTTGGCGTGAAACACCGCGACCGTCTTTGCTGTCTTCACGAACAGCATCAAGGAATGCTTCTGCTATAGGACGAGCAGCTTCTTGAAAAGTCATCACCTATTCTCCTGTTGTTTCATATCCGAAATCAGTTCCGTCGGAACCGATTTATTATGATAAGAGGTACCGTTTTTTCTGTTAAGAAAGGTAACACTTTCAAGATAGAAACTATTCCTATGCGGTTATGAACGAAAAAGGAACTCTCGTCAAACTCTTTGTTGACAAGGATTAAAGGCTGTTTAGCCCTGTTTTTAGGTGATAAAGTCAAGATGTGTTCCCGAATTTTGACAAAATAACGGGCACGAACAAGTGACGCATCGTCGATTATTCAATATAACCGACAGGAATTGCGCTGACGTTTGCCGTTAAGGGGATATCCGTATCTCGCATACAAACTAGGCAACCGAAACCAGGGTTTTCAAGAACCTTAAAGTTCTTGACCATTGCTGCCGTCGGATTGGCTGTAAGCTTAATTTCAATCGGATGCAGTTTTCGGTCACGCTCGATCAGTAGGTCGATTTCTCTTTGCGATGCGTCTCGATACCAATTGAAAAAAGGACGCTGTCCGGTGTGCCGATAGTTTTTTAAGATTTCCGAAACAACAAACGTTTCAAAAAAGGCTCCGTTCATTGCGCCTTTTTCAATGACTTCGGCACTTGACCATCCGGTCAAATAGGCGCACAACCCGGTGTCTAGAAAGTAGATTTTAGGCATACGAGTCATTCGCTTCGAGAGATTGCGAAAATACGGCTCCAACAAATAAACCATATTCGATGAAACCAGAAGCGAAAGCCACGTCTTCGCCGTCGGTTCGGAAATTTCAACGTCTCGAGCAATTTCTGAATACTTTAAAACTTGGCCGGTTCTGGCGGCTACGGCCCGAATGAAATGCAGAAACTTCAACTCGTTCGAAACACTTGCTAAATCTCGAATGTCTCGCTCAAGATATGTTTGAATGTACGCACTGTAAAACGCGTCCCGATCCGATTCTGCCTTATCGCTATTAAGGGCCGGAAACGACCCGTTAAAGATAATTTTGAAAATTTCCGTTGACGTGTAGGTTCGACTTGTTGCTCTTTTCTCCTCAACAGACTTTAAGCTCGGGAAGAAAGGAATTATTTTGGGATTGCCCTGCATTTCCGCCAAAGAGAATCCCATTAGATCAATAATGCCGACTCGCCCGACCAGTGACTCTGAAACATTTTTCATCAGATGAAACTGCTGCGATCCTGTGAGCCAATAGCGCCCTTTTTCTTCCGAACTGTCAACAATCAGTTTGATGTAGGAGAGCAAGCTCGGGGCGTATTGAATTTCATCGATGATTAACGGCGCTTTGTGGCGCTCTAAAAACAATTTCGGCTCCTTCACGGCAAGTTCCCTTTCCGATAGATCGTCCAGCGAAACGTAGTTGCGTTCGGGTCCGCAGTGTTTCAGTAAGGATGTCTTGCCTACCTGCCTTGCACCGGTCACCAAAACCACTTTAAAAATCTCAGAGTATCGATTAACAAGATCTTGAGCCGTTCTTTGTATATACATATATCACTCGAAAATGCGATTTTTCTAAAATGCAATTTTACTTTATCCAAAAAATGTCGGACCGTCAATTGAGAGGACATTTGTGCCACAATGCCCCTCACAGTAAGCAACTTCTGACTTTAGTCAGGAGTTGCTTACTTGGCGTAGTCCGAATTTTTCTAAGAAGTGGTGGCGCATTCTCCGTGGGAAACTTTCTTGAGGCGCAATTTTTTAGCAAGTGTTCTGTCGGTTTCGTAATGGCGCGGTGCTTTAAGGCCTAAGACGCTGAGCATCTTGTCAAAGAGTCCCTCCTTCGCGTACAGGCGAATAAAGAGCGGAACCTGCGGATTGCCGTCATCGTAGGCGAGTGAAACAAGGTCGTAGTTTCGGAATTTTGATTCTCACTTTTTTTAAAATACTTGATTAGAAAGAGGATCAAAATGCAAAGACACTTTTCTGAAGAATTCAAAAAATCAGCCATTGCTCGTGTTCAAAACGGAGAATCTCAACTCAGTGTTGCCAAGAGCCTTGGAATTAACTACAAAACATTGAGTCGTTGGTTTGTAAAAGCAAAAGATCAAATGCCAGAAGGCGAACTTTCCCTGTCTGAAGAAAATGCGCGATTGCGCAAGGCGCTCAAGGAAAGAGAAGCCGAAATTGCATTCTTAAAAAAAGCAGCGGCGTACTTCGCAAAGATGCCGTAACGAAGTACGCCTTTCTTGAGCACTGTATTAATACTGCAGAAATTGGTCGGCATGCCGCATTACCCGTGACTCGTGCCTGCCAACTGCTGGGAGTCAGTGTGAGCGGTTTTTACGCTTGGAGAAACAGTGACAAGGAGCATCGGCATGGGGTAGTTCATACGGATGCCTTCATTCTTGAAACGCTTAAAGCAGAAATTAAAACGGCTTGTAAAGGACACATCCCGGGGCTTCTTGTTTGTTATCGATTTCTCAGGCAAAAGGGCTTGAGTATTGACATAAAGCGCTTACGGCACCTTATGAGAGCCAATGGCCTATTTCATCGTTTTCACCGCAAGTACGTTTGCACAACCGATAGTGAACACGATTTGCCCAAAGCCCCGAATTTACTAGACAGACGCTTTGATGAGTTCGGGATTAATGAAGCTTGGTGCAGAGATATTACTTATATTCCCACTGCTGAGGGTTGGCTGTATTTGGCCAGCGTCATTGATTTGGGCACGCGCAGATTGGTTGGCTATTGCTTTGACAAGCGTATGACCAAGCAACTGGTTATCAACGCTTTAAAAAAGGCTTACGAAAATGAGCATCCTGACAGCGGCTGCATTTTCCATAGTGATCAAGGCTCCCAATACTGTAGCCGAGCTTTTCAAGGGACACTTCAAGAATATCAGTTGCGCAGCTCAATGAGTCGGTGTGCCCAGTGTTGGGATAACGCCCCGGCTGAGGCTTTTTGGGCGACTCTTAAGCGAGAAACATTGCCGTTAAACGGATGCTTTAATTCACGACAGGAGGCTAAGAGGGAAATACAAGACTGGCTCTACTACTATAATGGACGCCGACCTCATTCAAAATTGGGGATGAAATCCCCTAATGAGTACTATGTTGAGCTTCTGAGCTCGATTTAATGAGGTTTCTATTGAGATTCAAAATTCCTGTTCTTCAGCTCTGTTCCAGGTGACATTATCGCTGTGCTCTAACATAGAGCGACCCCGAAAAGCCCATGCCAGAAATTTTCCTCTATGATTAACACATCCTTAATTTCAAAGAAGGCCCGGTCCCTTCAATAATTTGAAGCACATGTCAGAAGACAAACCTCCTTGTAGCCTGATTCGGAGATTCATCCATGCGTGCATGTCTTGAGGCATGGATTCACCGCCAATGGGCAAAACGCGGGCTTTTTGCTTTATTGCTTTCTCCGTTTTCGCTCATCTTTTTACTGATTACGCGAATTCGGAAAAGTCGAATTACACCGGTGAAAGTTCCCGTCCCCGTTGTCGTCGTCGGAAACATCTACGTCGGCGGAACCGGAAAAACACCCGTTACGATTGCTCTTGTGCGCAAACTCACGGAAGCAGGATGCCATCCGGGGATTATCAGCCGCGGATACGCCAGTTCCGGTCAACAAACACGCCTCGTCTCCGATGCATCACGCGCCGAAGAAGTCGGTGATGAACCGCTCTTGATCTTCCAAGCGACGCATTGCCCGGTTGCCGTCAATCCCGACCGGGTCAACGCTGCACAGACATTACTTAAAACGCATCCGGCGGTTGACGTTATCGTGAGCGACGACGGGTTACAACATTTACACTTAGCGCGCGATGTGGAGCTAGCTGTTATCGGAGCTCGAGGCCTTGGCAACGGCTGGGTACTTCCTGCCGGTCCCTTGCGTGAACCGCCGAGCAGGCTCGATTCTGTTGATGCCATCGTTTTAAATGCAACACACGAGACCCTAACGACACGCACGCCGCGTTTTGTCGCGACATCGCAACTCGGACGTGTCATCCAACTGGCCACAGGACAAGTTGACACTATCAATCACCTCTCGGAGCGCATTGCCGAAAATCATTGGCGAACGGAAGCTGTTGCCGGCATTGCTCTTCCGGACAGGTTCTTTTGCATGCTCCATGCCCATGATATTGCCTGTCAAGGCATACGTCTTCCGGACCACTTCGACTTTTCGGACAACCCTTTTCCGACCATTGAAGCGGATATCATCCTGATTACCGGGAAAGATGCCGTCAAATGCCGTCAGATTCCTCAAATTGCCCAAGATACGCGCATCTGGATTGCCGATTTAGAGATGGTGCTCGACCAATTTCTTGTTGACCGTATTGTGGAAAAGATCAAAGCAACTGGTAATTAAAGGAAACTCATGTCAATAGACTCGCGTCTTACCGAAATTTTGGTCTGTCCTATCTGTAAAGGTCCGCTTCGCATGAACTCTGATAAGACAGAATTACACTGCGCTAAATGCGCGCTCGGATTCAAGATTGTTAACGACATCCCGGTTATGTTGGCTTCGGAGGCCCGAGCTCTTACCCCCGAAGAAGTCAACAAAGCCCGCGTCAAGGATATTCGCCCATGAGTTTTATTGTCATTATTCCGTCACGCATGACTTCAACTCGTCTTCCGGGTAAGCCACTCAAGGACATTGCCGGAAAACCGATGGTAGTCCGTGTTGCTGAACAAGCGACCAAATCCGGTGCAGACCGTGTTGTCGTTGCTGCCGATTCTGATGCCATTGTTCAGGTCTGTTCCGAGTACGGCTTCGAAGCAATTTTGACCGATCCCAATCACCCGACAGGGACAGACCGATTGGCTGAAACAGCAGGCAAACTCAAACTTTCCGACGAAACCATCGTCGTCAACGTTCAGGGTGACGAGCCTTTGATTCCTCCGACCGTGATTCGGAAAGTCGCCGACTTACTCGCAACCGATCCGCAAAGTACCATCGCCACAGCCGCCCATCCGATAGCCGATGTTCAAAGTTTTTTCAATCCCAACGTCGTTAAGGTGGAATTGGACGGAACGGGGCACGCAATGACGTTCTCGCGAGCTCCGCTTCCCTGGCCGCGAGACGCCTTTGCCAAAGACAAAAGCAGGCTCCCTGAAGATTTTACGGCTTACCACCACATCGGTCTGTATGCCTACAGAGCCGTATTTCTAAAACGCTTTAGCACACTGAAAAGGGCACCGATTGAGCGCTTTGAGTCACTCGAGCAGCTCCGAGCCATGTGGTACGGTTATAAAATTGCCGTTGCCGTTTTACCCGAAAATCTTCCGGCCGGTGTCGATACGCAAGAGGATCTTGTCCGCGTACGAGCCGTGTTTGCACAGAGATAGTTCCCTTCGAACTTAAATCCGAAGGGTAACCGCCAGAGGCACTTCCGCTTATCTGGCGATTTCCGCGGAATGTCACATTCTGTTAGGAAATCCGGACTTGCTTCATGTCGACGGGAATTTCTCCTTTCGAATTTGTGAGACCTTCTTCCACGCGCACATAAATGCCCCTCCGTCCGAAATCGAAAAAGACGCGTTTTGCTTTTAAAATCCGTTCGATAAGCTTAAAATCAAACTCTTTTCGGACGGGCGAGATTTTGCCTTTGTTCGAGTTTTGAGTTTTTCGTCATTTTTGGAGTACACCATGCGTTTAATCCTCATCGGGCCTCCCGGAGCGGGGAAAGGAACCCAAGCCGCTTTTATTAAAGAAAAGTACGGCATTCCTCAGATTTCCACCGGCGACATGTTGCGCGCTGCCGTCAAGGCCGGAACGGAACTCGGCAAAGCCGCCAAAGTCATCATGGACCAAGGTAAGCTCGTCAGCGATGACATCATCATCG
>DHJT01000073.1:0-557 GCA_002404465.1 Sutterella sp. UBA4713
TTCATCGATTCGCCCTTTAAAAGTGCCTGTTGGTAACGCTCGGCAAGCTCGGGCGATGCACCGGTAATTAGATCGTCTTGGCCGTTTTGATGAAGCGACTGTGCATCGACGTACAAATCCGGCAATTGTGTTTGCGCCTTAATGTTCTTGACGTACTCGGCGGCAGTTTTCGGATCGTTGGCAAGTAAAGGCGAAACTTTGGCGTACTGCTCCAGCTGTGCTGTGCGCTGTGCAAAGTCCTGCACCGTCGCCTGTGTAAGGCGCATCTCGGCATTGCGTCCAAAAGCGGCTGATGCAACGTCGATCGGCGACGGATTATGGTGCGTATTAACGCCTTGTCTATAGCCATTGCTATCTCCTTGTTTTTGCAGGAATCTCAAAGTGTCCCTGCGCTCGCTGATGATAAAAAGCTTTTACTTTTGGGAGAAAAGACCGGGACTCATTTTTTTTCGAGTTTGCGAGACCGACAATCGCGCCGGCAAGACCGGCTTTTTGTTTTGTGCGCAGGCTATTTGCGTAAGGGAGATTTGTTCGCGGCAAGAAGAGAAGCAATCACG
>DHJT01000073.1:596-4328 GCA_002404465.1 Sutterella sp. UBA4713
TGATACAGAGTCGTGCTCTCACGAGCCGGCGCATCGCGTTCGCGAAGGGGAGAACTTCAATTGCGAATAGGCGATCCGCAATCGCGTGACCAAGAGAAAAATTTAGTTGTTCTACAGGTCATTTTAGTTTTGTAAAACCGACACGCCGATTTTGCATTTACTTTCAGGAGAAGTGAATTCACGTGTGCTAGAAACCCTGTTTACTTTTGCTGAGAATTCCCAGGCAACCTCGGCTTTCGCACTTGCCGTCACAAAAAGAGGTTCTGAGCATCTTTAATGCCTACTGTTTACGTTTTAGCCTCCGAGCCCGCAATGCGTTCCGGGGTTTCTTTTCTCGGCCCTGCCCTCTTTATAATGACGCCCAATCCGATTCAGGAGCTTTTTTCCTGTCATGACATTTTCCGGAGCTTTGCTTTGAGCACACATACGGACAACCAAGAGACCATCTTAGTCGTCGATTTCGGCGGCCAATACAATCAACTCATTGCACGGCGCGTGCGCGAATGCGGTGTGTACTGCGAAATTACGTCGTACAAAAAACCGCTAGTTTCCATGCGGCGAAAAAACCTCAAAGGTATCATCTTTACCGGGGGTCCGGCCAGCGTGTATTTAAAAGACGCAGCCGTTATCGGTCCGGAAATTTATTCCTGGGGTATTCCGATTCTCGGTATTTGCTACGGGGCGCAACTGATGAGTTTTCAGCTCGGAGGAAAGGTGGCTCGAGCACCGGAGCGTGAATACGGGAAAACCCTGGTTTCCTTGGACACAACGAGCCCTCTTTTTTCCGATCTTCCGGAAAAGAATGTGTGTTGGATGAGTCACAACGATACGATTTTCATCCCGGCACCGGGGTTTCGCATTACGGCCTCAACCCCGAATTGCCCGGTTGCGGCCAGCGAAGATGCGACGCGTAAGCTCTATAACGTGCAATTTCACCCCGAAGTGCTCCATACCGAAAACGGTGTGAAGATGTTATCGAATTTCGTCTACAAGGTTTGCGGTTGTGCGGGAACCTGGAAAATGGACTCCTTCGTCCAAGAGACCGTCAAAGCCTTGCGTGAACGTATCGGAGATAAAAAAGTCCTTTGTGCCCTCTCGGGCGGCGTCGATTCGAGTGTTTGCGCTGCGCTGCTTGCCAAGGCCGTCGGAAAGCAACTGACCTGTGTCTTTGTCGATCACGGTCTTTTAAGGAAAAACGAACGCGAGCGCGTCTGTTCGATTTTCGGCGAAGGCGGCGCATTTGACATTCGCTTTATTTGTGTGGATGCCAGGGATCGTTTCCTCTCAAAACTTAAAGGCGTCTCGGCCCCGGAGACCAAGCGCAAGATTATCGGCGAAGAATTCATTCGTGTCTTTGAAGACGAAGCTGAGAAAATCGGTCAAGTCGATTTCCTTGCGCAGGGGACGATTTACCCCGATGTCGTCGAAAGCGGCTTGGGTGGTGAATCTGCCACCATCAAGAGCCACCACAACGTCGGTGGACTTCCTAAAAACATTCGCTTTAAAGAAATCGTCGAGCCGCTCCGCGACCTGTTTAAGGACGAAGTGAGAAAAGCCGGGCTTGAACTCGGTCTTCCGGAAAGCCAAGTGTACTGCCAGCCCTTCCCGGGACCGGGTCTTGCCGTGCGCATTATCGGAGAGATTACCCCTGAGAAAATTGCTCTTGTGCAGGAAGCCGATGCTATCTGGCGTGAAGAAATCGACAAACTCCCCCTGGCCGACCGTCCGAGCCAGTACTTTGCTGCCTTAACGAACATGCGTAGCGTCGGGGTCATGGGCGATGAACGCACCTATGACTCGGCCGTCGCTCTTCGTGCAGTAACAACGTCGGACTTTATGACTTCCGAAGTGACGATTCTTCCGACCAAGACCATTACGACCGCCGCAAATCGCATTGTCAACGAGGTCAAGCACGTCAATCGTGTTTTATTCGACTATACGACGAAACCGCCCGCTACCATTGAATTTGAGTAGGAGGCAACGGTGCACCAAACAAAGCACGGTTTTTTTACCGCCTTCAGTCAGGCAAAAAACCGTGCTACGGTCTTTAAGTCTGAGTCAACACTTTCTCGGATTCGCCGAAAAAGATGTTCGCGTATACGATTTAAGGCGGCTTCGGATTAAAAGCAATTCGGAATCTCGATCGTAAAAGTCGATCCGACGCCCGGACGACTCCTGATGCGAATGTTTCCCTTGTACAAGAGCGTAATCCGTTTAACAATCGATAGGCCGAGACCTGTGCCCGGGATGGTTTTGCTGTGACTTGTGTCGGCTCTCCAGAAACGTTCGAAGACACGCATTTGGTCCTGCGGCGTAATGCCGATGCCCGTATCGGCGACGATTAAAACGAGTTTTTTTCCTTCGCGATGTCCGGAAACTCGAACACTGCCCCCTTCCTTGTTGTACTTAACGGCGTTGTCCGTCAGGTTCTGAACAAGTTCAAGAAAATGCGCGCGAATGCCGTGAAAGACACAGTCCTGACCTTCGTAAATTAACGTGATGCGAGCTTTGTCGGCTTTGTCTTTGAGCGTGAGGAACACGTCGTCAGCAAGTTCTTTCAGGTGAATTTCCGAGACAACTCCGACAGCGCTTCCTTCATCCAGTTTGGATAAGTACAAAATATCGTTAATTAAGCAGGCCATCGAATGCGCCTCACGAACGATGCGTCGGGCAAAATTGGAAACATCCTGAGGCTTAACCAGATTGTTTTCCAGCAGTTCGGCGCTTCCTGCAATGCTCTGGAGCGGTGTTTTCAATTCATGCGAGACATTGGCCGTGAATTCTTGCCGCATTTGTTCGGCAAGGCGCTCTTGTGTGATATCCGTAAGAAGTACGATAAAGCCTGTTAAGGACCCGCGACGGCGAACGGCACTTGCGTGCAGACGTAGCGTTCTTCCGTTCTTTTCAATATCTTTGTGAAAGCCTTCGGATTCGGAAATCTTTCCGTTATGCAGCGCGAGAAAGACGTCTCGATCGATTGCTTCAAAACTGACGCCGATGAGCGGTGATGCAGTCCCCAAAAGACGCGAAGCACTGGTATTGGCCGTCAGAATTTGTGCATCCGGAGCCAGGAGCACAAAGCCTTCGCTCATCGATTCGGTTACCGTAAAAAATTCGGAACTTTGCAGAGCGATTTGTTCCGTCGTTTTTTTGATTTGCTGATTTTGACGATGAATACGGGATAAAAGCGGCGTCAATTCATCGTAAACGAAACTGCTGTTTTTAAGCGGATTTTCCAGATCCAAATCTTTCACCGGAGCAAGAATTTTTTCCGATAAACGTGCGGCAATGCGGCGTGAGGCAAAAATCATCAATAAGACCAACGGAATAATCAGTAACGTCAATTGACCGATTTGAGAATAGATGGTCTCATAGCTGCGGGAAACACGGATGACACGGCCGTCGGAAAGCTTTCGAGCACAGTACAGCGTTCTTTGTCCGAGCGTATCCGAGGATCGGTTTGTGCAGGCAAAACCGCCCTTTTTTGCAAGCAGGACTTCAGGTCGTGCTGCGTGATTATCTAAATTTGTCAGTCCAGTCGAATCATAAAGAACGCGTCCGTTCGGCGCCACGAGTGTGACGCGAACCTGACCGAATTTGCCGAGAACGGCGGGGGCATTTTTGTTCTCAAGTACGGTAACTAAATCGGACGCAAGGCGTGAAAGCGACGTCTCCAGACTCTTTTCCGTCATGTGTGAGACTAACGCCAAGGACCCGACAACCGTAATTAAA
>DHJT01000010.1 GCA_002404465.1 Sutterella sp. UBA4713
AAGGGGACCTTTTCATGGAATCATTCCATTATCGGAGCGAGGAATTCGATCATGAGTAAATTGGATGATTTAAATCTGTGGCGTGTGTTTGTCAATCTGGCACAGACACGCAATTTTTCCTATACAGCGGCAGAACTCGGTGTGGATGTCTCGACTGTTTCGCGCATGCTCACGTCTCTGGAAAAAGCCGTCGGCCGGTCACTTCTTATCCGTACGACACGTCCCTTGGAACTGACGGAACTCGGTCAGAAAGCACTTGATTTGATGTCCGAACAAATACGGCGACAGGCGGAAATTATCGATGAGTTGCAAGGCCCGAATGCTCTCATGCAGGGCGTTTTACGACTCGGTTCCCCGTATAGCTTGGAAATGGAATTTCTCGGTGAAGCTCTTTTGCGATTTCAGAAAAAGTTTCCGCTGGTTGAATTCAGAGTTTTCGGCGGCGCCGGAATGACCGAATTGATGAACCGTCGTGTGGATATCGTTTTCGTGACTGGCGAGGTTATCGATAAGGAAGACGAACTCGTTTGTTTGCCAAGGTCCCCGAATTTTTTCATTCCGATTGCTTCGCCCGAATATCTTAAAAGGCATCCGATGCCCGAAAGCCCTGCGTCACTGACGGAGCACACGGTCTTTGTCTTTGACGGAGCAACACGACTGCCGACACGTTCGCTTAATAAGGACGGGCAAGTCGAGCAGGTGGTTTTCGGACAACGCACGTTTGTCATGTCGAACATCCTTGCGATTAAGGAAAATGTTCTCAAAGGAGCCGGTATCTGCATTGACATGCCGTATTTTTTGTGTACGACGGAAATTGCCCAGGGAAAATTGGTTCCGATTTTAAACGGGTGGCATCGAAAGCCTGTTCAGACGTATGTGGTTTGTCGTAAAGAGCTTTGGAATTCGAAAAGTCACCGTGTTTTCATGCAATGGATCCAAAAGGAATCCCGCAGTTTCTTTTTGAAGAAGAAGGCGGAAATTTTGCCTTATTGCAAACAGCTCAACTTGCCGTGGATGCCTGCTTGCACGTCTTTGCCTCTCGAACAGGTTTCATCCGATTTGTCTTTGCCTTAATGCTTCGGATGTTGTCGCGGAGGACTCCGCGTTTTCGGTTTTTGCCGTCCTTTCTTCCCGACATCATCACTTTCTAGTTTTTCCGAAGACGTGGTCGTACTTTGCCTTTTTCGCAAAGTGCGTTGACGCCGCTGAAAAAACATGAACTTCGTGCGGATTAAACTCATCTGAAGGTCGGTGTGTGATCGGCTATGTCCTTTTTTGCGGGGTCTTATCTATGGTTGATACAATGGCTTTCCCAGTCAATCCGGTGACCGGCTTACAACACACGGTTGCTCCGAAGATCAAGGAAATTGTTCCGCCCAAGGCCCTTCTTTGGGTCGGAAATTCTTTATTCTTTTTTAATAACGGATCGCATCGCTTTGTTCGGCGATTGCTTCAAAAGGTTCCCGGTGCACCCGAGTGTCGTACAAATCTTGTTGCCATCGGAGGCGCAAGTTTAAGTTGGCACGATGTGGAAAGTTATTTTCGCCCGAATGCTATTGGTTCTTACGGTTTCAGCAATGACGGAAAAAACACAGTTCTGTTTCGTGATCCGAATGAGCAACTGTGGGACAGCGTTCTTTTGCTTGATTCCACGCAAGGGCCGATTCATCCGCAATTGAAAGACAATTTCAGGCGTTTCGGGAAAAAAGATGCCGAAATTTGTCGTCGGCACAATGCGACACCGATCTTCGTCGTTTCTTGGGCTTATCGTGATCGTCCCGAAATGACGGCTGAACTTGCCGATTCAATCATTTCGGTGGCCAATGAGAATTCGGCTCTTGCCGTTCCTGCAGGCCTGGCATTTGCCGAGGCGCTCAAGCGTGATGCCTCTTGTCCTCTTTATATGCCCGATAACCGTCACCCGACGCCGGCAGGTTCCTATCTTTTGGCCTGTACCGTAATTGCTTCTCTTTTCAAAATCGATGTAACACGGATTGATTTTGCCTGTGATATTAACGAGACGCTAGCGAAGTCGCTACGAGAAATCGCCGCGTTTACCGTCACACGCTTTTTCTCTCGATAATTTTTTTTCGGAAACGAAATCTCCGGGATTTCGATTCGTTTCCGGTTTTAACAAAGAACGGATGGTTAAGTGAACGATTCCGAACTGAAATCCTAAAAAAAGGAGAAAGTGAAATGACGATCCCAATTATTGCAGCTGCATTGATTACGATTGTCGCCGGATGGATGATCATCAAACGCTATCCGGTCCATATCGTCTTACTTGCAAGCGGTTTGATTATTGTCGCAATCTGTATTTTGTGCGGTACGACGCAATTCCTGCCGAAGGGAACGAAGTCGACGGGTTTTGTTTGGTTTGACTTAATCGAACTGATTAACGCCATCACAAAGAAACAAGTTGTCGGTGTCGGTTTGATTATTATGGCCTGCGGCGGCTTTGCCGGATACATGAGTCAAATCGGTGCGGCGAACCGTCTTGTGCAGTTGTGTGCCGGTCCCTTGCGTGCACTGAGTAAACCGTACCTCGTGTTGGCTTTGGCGTATTTGATCGGGCAGGCAATTAACCTTGTTGTCGTGTCGGCCGCGGGACTGACGATGCTTTTGCTCGTTGCTTTTTATCCGATTTTGGTCGGCGTCGGCGTCAGCCGCGGAGCTGCTGCAGCGTGTATCGCCTGCTGCTCGGCTGTGGCTGCCGGTCCCCTTTTCGGCACACAACAGTTGGCCGCTAAAGTTGCCAATGTCGATTCGATGGAGTACTTCATCGAATGGCAGTTGCCGGCCTGCTGGCTTGCGTACATCGTGACGGCCGTTGCCATTTACTTTACGGCTAAGTACTACGACGCAAAGAAGATTGATATTGCCGATGAAACGCAGGAAGCCAAAGCGCCTGTCACGCGTGAATGCCCGGAATGGTATGCGATATTTCCTTTTGTTCCGATCGTTCTGCTTTTTGTTTTCTCCAAATTCGGCATTTCCTCTATCAAGCTCAGTACGCCGAGTGCCTTGATGCTCACGTGGATCGTCGTTGCCATTGTTGAGTTGATTCGTCTTCGTGATGCCAAGCTTGTCATGAAGGATTGCCTTGTCTTCTTTAAAAAGATGGGTGCGCTTTTCGGCGGCGTCGTGGCGCTTGTGATTTGTGCCGAGGTCTTTGCGACGGGCTTGCGTGTTTCCGGTCTTGTCGGGGAAATTATCAGTGCGGCCAAGGGTTTCGGTTTCGGTGTGAGTGGTATGACATGCGTGCTCTCGGGTTTGGTCGGCATTGTGACCTTCCTAACTGGGTCCGGCGTCGGTGCCTTCTCGGCTTTTGCCAATTTATGTGTTGACGTTCAAGCTCAGGTCGGCGGGAATCTTCCGGCGATGATGGTCCCGATGCATTTGGCTTGCTCGGTCTTCCGTTCAATGAGCCCTGTGGCCGGATGCTTGATCGCTGCTGCCTTAGTTGCCGGTGTGAGCCCCATGAGCTTGGTTCGTCGCAATTGGATTCCGATGTGTTCTTGCTTTGCAACCATCCTTGTCATGAATCACATCTTTAGCATGTAATTGTTCTTTCCTTCGGCAAAGTCAGTTGGTTTCAGTCTGACTTTGCCGTCCCTCCAAGGAAATTTCACATGAAAAATAAAATCGGTGTTTTTTCGGTTTGCTTCCTGATATCTGCCTCGACGTCGGCCTTCGGGACGTCAGGTGGTGCGAATGAGGCAAATCCATCGGAGTTTTACGGCGTCAAGCCTTTGGTTACGTCTTTGGGTGTAAAGGACCCGACGCGCGGGTTGTACGTCGGCAATTCCTATACGTATTACAACTGCGGTATCGGATCGTACGTCAAGGGCTTTATTAACAAGAAAGCAGGGCAGGAATGGAAGTCTCGCATGCAGACAATTTCTGCCGGTCGACTTTACCAGCATCCGATTGAGCGGTATTTTGATAAGGATGATCCCGTGCTAAAGGACTATAACCGTCCGAACAAGCCGAAATTCGATGTTGTGTTCTTGCAGGGGCAGTCTCGTGAGCCGTATCAAGACAATCCAAAGGATCCTGCCAATGCTCCGAAGGTCAAATATGCAAAAGCTTTAAAGCATGCAGTCTCCGTCGTGCGTGAAAACGGCGCCGTCCCGGTTGTCGTCTGCACATGGGCTTCGAAAAAATCGCCCGAAGGCTATGACATGCGCTCGGAAACGACGGCTCTTGCGGATGCGACAATTAAAGCAGCCAACGAGAATCAAGCGATTGTGCTTCCCGTCGGAATTGCTTTTGAAACCGTTCGCACGGAGCGCCCGGATTTAAACCTGCATAATAAGTCGGACTTAAAGCATCCGTCGGCCGAAGGGAGCTACCTTTTCGGTGCCATGATTTATTCGTTGCTTTTCCACCGGAGTCCGCAATGGGTCGGTCCTAATTGGCTCGGAGAATGCGATAAGCCGATTAAGCCTGAAGATGCCGTTTATCTACAAAATGTTGCTTGGCGTGTGGTCAAG
>DHJT01000047.1:0-21417 GCA_002404465.1 Sutterella sp. UBA4713
GGTCTACGACCCGGTGCGTAACGAACTTTTCACGGCCGAGCGTGGTAAAGGTGCGTTTTTAAATAACAGACGCATTCGTGTTTCCGGTGTCCGGGATATGGCCCATGCCCTGATCGGAACGGGATTCCCTTTCCGTCGAAACGATAGCGCCACAAACTACCTTCCCAAATTCGAACGTGTCGCCCATTCCGTTGCGGGTCTCAGGCGTGCCGGATCAAATGCCTTGGATTTGGCCTACGTGGCATGCGGACGCCTGGACGGCTACTGGGAAGCCAGTGTTCACAGTTGGGACATTGCAGCAGGAACGCTTTTGGTTCTGGAAGCAGGCGGCCTTGTTACGGACTTGTTCGGGCAGGAAAAGTATCTGGAATTAGGCAACATATGCTCGGCAACACCCAAGATTTTTGCCGACCTTCTCATGAAGGTGACGGAAGCAAAAACGCCGGCCACCCCGGAAAATTAACGCTCCATGGCTGACAATCCCGCCGGCAATCCGCCCGTCAAAAGCGCCGATCCGTACGCAGGGCACACGCCTCTCATGCGTCAGTACTTTGCACTGCGCGATCAGCACCCCGGAGTCCTGCTTTTGTTTCGTCTCGGCGATTTTTACGAAACGTTTTTTGACGATGCCGTTCGGATTTCGCGCCTGTTGGGTTTAACGCTCACGCGACGCGGCAATCATAACGGGAACCCCATTCCGATGGCCGGCATTCCCGCGAGCACCTTAGAGCAGTACTTGGCACGTCTTGTGCGGCACGGCGAATCCGTTGCGATTTCCGAACAGACCGAGAGTTCTCAAGCCGACAAATCCCCGATGATGGAACGACGCATCGTACGCATCGTAACGCCCGGCACGCTGACCGACAATGCCCTGTTAAGTGAAAAAGCTGATTCGGTGCTTTTAGCGTTAGACATTCCGAAACTCAAAACAAGTGGGATCGGGCTTGTTTGGATTACCCTGACAAACGGTCGCTTTTGTGCCACACACGCCGGGCGAGACGATCTGGCCGATACGCTCTCACGCATCAACCCGTCGGAAATCCTTGTGAGTGAAAAGGGCCATGCCCAGATCAAAGATTTGGGGTTCTCGGGAACCGTCACGGAATTGCCGGACTGGCATTTTGATGCCGCACGCGGGAAAGAGCGCCTGAAAGAGACATTTTCACTGGCCTCTCTTGAGTGTTTCGGTGTCGAACACGATACAACGGTTTTGGCTGCCGCCAATGCACTCTTAGAATACGTCTGTGAGACGCAGTGTGAAACGACGCCCTTTATTGAACCATTAAGCCTGGAAGAGCAAAGTGCCTTCATCGGCCTTACTGCTGCCACACGCCGCAATCTGGAAATCGACGTCTCTTTGCACGAGGGCGACGGTCCGACCCTTTTTTCTACGCTTGATACCTGCAAAACCGGCATGGGAAGTCGCCTCCTACGCAGTTATCTTACGCACCCCGTACGCAATGCATCCTTGGCGCAATCGCGACACAAGGCCGTAAGTGTCCTGCTGACAAAAAGTACGGCATGTTCGCACCTTGAAGAACTCCTGAAGGCGCTTCCGGATATCGAACGCATTGCCGGACGCATTGCGCTCAAAAGCATCCGTCCGAAAGAAGCCGCAGCCCTTCGCGATGCACTCCCTGTTATTGAAAACATCGCGCGCATACTCACAGAGCTTTCCGAAAGCGCTCTGATCTCGGATATGTCGGGCGCATTAGACCTTGATGCGAGCCTACAAAACACGCTGGAGACTACGCTCCTAGAGGATCCGGCTCCGCTTCTTCGCGAAGGTGATGTTATTCGTTCCGAGGCCGATGAAGAACTTGCCTCTTTACGTGCCATGCGCGATAACGCCGGGAACTTTCTGATAGATTTAGAAGCGCGTGAAAGAAAAAGAACGGGAATCGGCACCCTGCGGGTGCAATACAACCGAGTTTCGGGTTACTACATTGAAGTATCACGCGGACAAGCCCAGAATGTACCTGAGGACTACAGGCGTCGCCAAACGCTCAAAAACACAGAGCGTTTCATTACCCCGGAATTAAAAGAATTCGAAGATAAAGCGTTAAGTGCCAAAGAGCGTGCCCGATCCTTAGAAAAAGAACTTTGGGACCGTTTCGTTCAAGCACTTTCCGTCTATGTCGAGCCGCTTTTGGCGGCGGCCAAAACTTTGGCAACAATCGATCTTTTATCGGCCTTCGCCGGACACGCCCTTGAGTGCAACTGGGTCAAGCCCGATTTAACGAATTCCGAGGGTCTTGAAATTCTCGGAGCACGGCATCCTGTGATCGAAAAAACACTTGAACACTACGTTCCCAATGACTGCATTCTCAGACCTGGCAGGCGTTTGATGGTCATTACAGGGCCCAACATGGGCGGAAAATCGACCTACATGCGTTCGATTGCCTTGATTGTACTTTTAGCCTACGCCGGCTCGTATGTTCCGGCTCGAGTCGCTCGCTTAGGGCCGATTGACAAAATCCTGACGCGTATCGGAGCTTCGGATGATTTGACTCACGGACGTTCGACCTTTATGGTGGAAATGACCGAAGCTGCCGCGATTTTGCATGAGGCAACGGAATACTCCCTTGTCCTGATGGATGAAATCGGACGCGGCACATCGACAGCTGACGGTTTGAGTCTTGCGGCAGCCATTGCCACGGAACTTGCACAAAAGACACGAAGTTGGACGCTTTTCGCAACGCATTACTTTGAACTGACGCAACTGGTACATACGCTTTCGGACGCCGTCAACGTGCACGTGTGTGCCGAACAAGGTAACGGTTCGGTTGTCTTTTTGCACGACATTAAAGAAGGACCGGCGAGCCGCTCCTACGGCATTGCCGTAGCAAAACTCGCCGGTATCCGCCCTTCGGTTATCCGACGTGCACAAATCTACTTAAAGCGCATTGAAGACCGTGCCGTTGAGAAACAAGGTCAACCGGACCTGTTTACCAGCGTACCGATGGAGGTCGAGACAACACCGGTAGAACCGGTCACGACCGGTAAAGAAGCGGCATTTATCGAGGCTCTTTCTCAGATTAATGTCGATTCCCTCTCTCCGCGCGAAGCACTGAACCTTGTCTATGAACTTCAAAGCGAAGCAACGAAGCTGAAAAAAAGCCACGAGACCGAATAGTCTTGCATCAAAGACATTAGTTGCCAAAATAGGTTTCTGTTACGTCCAAACAGAAATCCACATAAAACACAACGGCTTAGAGGGCATCAGACAGGATATCCCATCAGTAAATTCAACTTAAAAAGCACAGATAGACTCTTTCGTGCTTATAGCGAATCGATCTCTAATGCCACACGACGAGATGCTCCATTCACCAAAAAACCGGCAGAAAGAGTATCAATTGATAACGCTGAAAAAGAGCTTAAAGAACCGTTCTTTCGTCGCTCGCTTCGATGTGCGGCCAAGCCGCCGTCAGGTACACCATCATCGAATAAAGCGTCAAAGCACACGCAATGTAAATCAACACTGTACCGATCAATGCAATATCAATACCGAGAATCGGATCGAAGTACAAAAGAAACGCGATAGCCGTCATTTGGGCAATCGTTTTAATTTTTCCGTACGCATTGACTTTGACAAATTGCGCCGCATGGATTTTTGCCATCCACTCGCGAAGTGCCGTCACGGCAATTTCCCGACCGATAATAACGAGGGCAACCAACATATCGATGCGATCAAAGTACATCAAAACAACAATAGCCGAACTGACAATAAGTTTGTCGGCAACGGCATCTAAGAAAGCGCCTTTTGCCGTCATCATATTCCATCGTCGAGCAAGAAAGCCATCGAGCGCATCGGTTAGAGCGGCTATGGAAAACATGATGCAAGCCAGTACGTTTTTCGTGTGTTCCGACATCACGGCATCGGGGAAATAAAATAGTCCGACGATTAAAGGAATAAACGCAATACGCGCCCACGTCAGGGCCATGGGCACGTTAAACGGTTTATGAACCGGCGATGCCATTGTCAACTCCATGCAACTGTGCATAAATGCGGGTTGCTAGTTTACGCGAGATTCCGTCGATTTTGGCGATGTCTTCAACCGAGGCATTCGTCAACCCCCTAAAGCCGCCGAACTGCGCCAGTAGCTTTTGACGCCGCTTCGGACCGACACCTTCTAAATCCTCGGCTCGACTTGTCAGACGCGCACGACTGCGCTTGGCACGCATACCGGTAATCGCAAAGCGATGCGCTTCATCGCGAATCATGGCAATGAGCATCAAGGCCGGACTTTGCTCTCCGAGGATTAAAGGCTCTCGATCGTCTGCGAAAATCAGTGTTTCGAGTCCGACCTTGCGTCCTTCGCCCTTAGCAACACCGACAATGACGTCAATCGGCAAGCCGAGTTCAACGAAAACCTCTCGGGCCATATGCACTTGACCGCGTCCCCCGTCGACAAGAACCAAAGTCGGAAGAATTGATTCTCCGCGCGCAACAGACGTGTAGCGACGCATCAACACTTCTCGCATTGCTGCGTAATCATCCCCGGCCGTTACATCCGTGATGTTAAACCGCCGGTATCGGCTCGAATCCATAGCCCGTCCGTGAAATACAACGCAAGAGGCCTGTGTGGCTTCCCCTGCCGTATGCGAGATATCAAAACATTCGATACGTATGTCATCGATTTCTTCAGGCGTAAGCGACAAATTCAAAACCCGAACCAAGTCATCGATGCGACGTTTTTCGCCGCCGATTTCCGTTAATCGCGCCTCAAGAGCAATCTTGGCCCCGCGCTGGGCCATCTCCAACCACTTTCGCCGAATCTGCTGCGGTTCGCATACAAGCTGTGTTTTTTCGGCCAGATCCTCTCCGAGAGCGCGAACAAGCGCCTGCGAGTCAAGGGCATCGGAAGAAACAACCACGCTCGGAAGCAATTGATCTTCGTAGTGTTGCGAAACAAATGCCTCAAACACATCGGCTTTCGTTAAATTCGACGCATCGGGAATTTTCGGAAAAAAAGCATGGTCGCCCAAGTGACGACCGTTTCGGACCATTGCTAAATTCACGCAGACAACGGACTCGGAAAGCGCCACGGCAATGATGTCCGTATCTTTGACTACACCCGTGGGTTCAACGACCTGATCGCGCACGGCATCGGTCAGTGCGGCAATGCGGTCGCGCAAAATCGCTGCTTTTTCGTAATCGAACGCCTCACTTGCCGCATACATCTGGCGTTTGAGCTCCTGAACCAGCTCGCCGGATTCTCCGGAAAGAAAACGACAGGCATCGGCGACATCACGGCTGTAAGCCTCTTGCGTTATCGCTCCGACACACGGCGCCGAACAGCGCCCCATTTGCCCCATCAGACATGCGCGAGACCGATTTTTAAAGACCGCATCCTCGCAGGTCCTTAATTTAAAAACACGTTGCAACATGACGATGGCTTCGCGCGCTGCCGAGGCATTCGGATACGGACCGAAAAATCGGCTTTTCTTATCCAAAGCGCCACGATAGTACGAAACACGCGCAAATACGTCACCTGAAATCTTCACATACGGATAACTCTTATCGTCCCGAAATAAAATGTTGTACTTCGGACTCAATGTCTTAATGAGGTTATTTTCCAGAATCAGGGCCTCAGCCTCGCTACGCACGACCGTTGTTTCAATCGCTGCAATGTGGCTGACCATAATGGCAATACGCGGCGAAAGATCGTTCTTATGGAAATATGAACTGACACGACGATTCAAGTCCCGAGCCTTGCCGACATACAGACACTGCCCTTTCTCATCAAAATAGCGATAGACCCCCGGTAGATTCGGCAAAAGCGAGAGTGTTGTCTTATAGTCCTTAACACTGATTTTTTGCATACGTTTCCTACACTGCCCAAAGCGCAGTTCTTTTTATGCCGAGTTGTGACATATTCTGTCGGGTTATCGATAACTTCGGAGACGCAGGAATTGCCTGGCGTCTGGCGCAAAGTCTACAGCGCGAATACGCCTTTTGCGTGCGTCTGATTATCGATCAAGTGGCAACCCTTGCGCAATTAGTGCCGTCTTGTCGTCCGGTTCTTTCCGATCAAACGGTCCAAGGCGTCAGGATTGTTCTGTGGGATGCGGCCTTTGAAAAGAGTGCACAGCCGGCCGACACCGTCATTGAGGCTTTCTCTTGTTTCCTTCCGGCCTCTTATGAAGAAAAAATTGCCGAGCGCTTTGCACAAGGCCGTCCTGTGTCGGTCATTGCGCTCGATTACCTGACGGCCGAAGACTACGCGACTGAATTTCACGGCCTACCGAGTTTCCATCCCAAATACGGTTACCCGAAACACTTTTTCTTCCCGGGTTTCAGTGAAAAAACCGGAGGCCTCATTCTTGAGGCCGATTACGAAGACACGCGCAAATCCTTCACGTCGGAAAAGAAAGCCGCTTTTTTGCACTCGCTTCACGTTCCGGAAACAAACGCGTGCCGCATTTTTCTTTTTACATATCCGTCAGTAGACACGCCGGCCCTTGCTCACGCCTTAATCAACTCCGGCATCCGAGCCCAAGTTCTTCTGGCGCCCGGCCTTGCCCAGGAGGCCTTTTTTAACGTGTATCGCAACAGCCGCGCAGCCGATCTTTCCTGCATTCGACTGCCGATGGTACCGCAAAAGGACTTTGATCGGCTACTCTGGTCCTCGGACGTCTTGATTGTTCGCGGAGAAGACAGCGCTTCACGAGCCGTAGCTTCCGGAAAACCTTTTTTTTGGACGTTGTATCCCCAAAAAGATCAACTGCACATTACGAAGATGGCGGCTTTCGAGAGAACTCTGAGCGGTTGTTTTGAGCCCGAAGCGCTTTTGCTGCGTAATGTCATTGAGAAGGCATTAAACGAAGGGCACGCTTTGTCAGATACAGCAATCGCTTCCTTCTTTGAGAATTTGCCGAAGCAACAACAAGGTGCCGGAGCCTATGCGCAAAAATGCCTTAGCCTACCGCGAGCTCCGCAAAAAATCGCCAAAATGCTCCTTGTCGGGCTAAAATAACGCGTTTTGTTTTGGACGGGTCTGGAAAGGCTTCGATTTCCGGCGCCTATCGCTTTTGAAAAGGAAAAGAATTTCATGAAAACAGCGCAAGAATTGCGTGCCGGCAACGTCTTTATGGTCGGCAAGAACCCGATGGTTGTTCTCAAGGCCGTTTACGCCAAGGGCGGACGCGGTGCTTCGACCGTCAAAATGAAGATGAAGAACCTTCTGACAAACGCCGTCTCGGAAATCGTCTACCGTGCCGACGACAAGTTCGATGACATCGTCTTGGAGCGCAAAGAGTTAACGTACTCGTACTACGCCAATCCGACCTATGTTTGGACCGACGATGAATTCAACATGTACGATGTGGAAGAAGACACGATGGAAGAGGCCAAAAAGTATTTGACCGATTCGGACGAACTTAAGGCCGAAGCCGTCTTTTATGAAGGTCGTGTCATCGGCATCGAACTGCCGACGATGATTGTGCGCGAAGTGGCCTATACGGAACCGGCCGTCAAGGGAGATACGTCCGGCAAGGTTATGAAACCGGCCAAGCTTGCCAGCGGTTTTGTTCTCGACGTTCCGGCCTTTGTCAATGTCGGCGACAAGATTGAAATCGATACGCGCACGAGTGAATACCGCAGTCGCGTTAAGTAATCGGTTTCGATCATTCCCTCTTTTTATTCGGAGCGGACGCTGATGCGTCCGCTTTTTTATTTATCCGATACCGCGCTTGAGCTTTTTCTCCGGTATCGCGTATCCTTTCAAAATGCGCGTTCGCTCACCTGAAAGGAAAAGCCGTGAAACCCTTTTATTCGCCCCCTGATTTTTCCGCACGACAAAAACGCGAGCATGCCGAGCGTTTTTTAAAATCCTACGGGAACAGCCACAATGTTCGCTTTGTCTTCGAGGGACCGGCTCGTACAGATGGAAAAACCGTTTGGCTCGGCGATTATGAACCGGAGGATGAAACGTTTCTGATGCGGGCTCTTGCGCACGGCATGCATGAGATGCTCCATGTCACCGATACAAACATGCAAACTTTCCGAGAAGCTTCGGTCAATCCTCTGGCAGGATCGCTCATCAATGTTTTGGAAGATGTTCGAATCGACACACTCGGCATGACACGCTACCCGGGCTATCGCATTTGGCGCGACACACTGACGGAGTTTCTCGAAGAGTCCGGCTTATTAAAAGCCGCTGCCGATTGCAATGCCTTTTCTCTGGATTGTCTTATTACCGTTTGGCTACAGGCCGAGCTCATGGAGCAACTCCATGTTGCATGGGCCGAGAGGCACGCCAAACGCCTTCGCAATGCGTTATTGAAAAGACTAAGCTACCAAACGGTTTTTTCGCTTTTAAAAATCGGGCAGGAAGTCCATAGAGCAAAAAACACGGAAGATGTCTGCAAGATTGCCCGCAGAATTTTGACCCTCCTACAGAGTCTTGATGTCAGCCCGCAGAAAACAGTTGAACCGGATTTATTTTCCGAACTCGCAACACAAAAAGCGTCGGAGGAACTTAAGGCGCTTGCCTGCGCTGCACGCCGTATTTGTCCTACAAAACCGATTCAAGAAGCGGCATCTCCGAGTAGCGTTGCGAAACGTGACGATGCCGTCGACGGAAAAAACACGCCGGACTGGCCCGATCAAACAAGCGATCCGCAACTACTGGAAGATGCCAAACTGTATGGCGAACGCTTTGCATCCGAAAGGACGACCGTCAAGCGTTTAACGCGAATCTTCTCGCGCATTCTGACGAGTCCTGCGCCACACAACATTCCGGATAAAAAAGGGTCGACGTTGTCACAGGATTTTATCGAACGAATTTCCGTAAACGACAATCGCCTTTTTTTGAAAGACGTTCCGCGTAAAAGTATTGATGCGGAGATTGTTATTTTGCTCGATCGCTCCGGATCAATGGGCGTCACCCGCATGACAAAAGCCAAAGTCGCCTCCGCTGCGCTCATGCAAGCGCTTTTTGCCCTTGCCGGTATCGAAACGACCTTTGCCGTTTTTCCCGGACCGAAAAAAACACCGATTGCTCTTGTAAAAAAGAAAACAGACTCCGAAAGTCTCTTTTTCAAACGTTTTGCCGGCATCGGTGCCTTCGGAGCAACGCCCCTGGCTCAAGCCGTACGCTTCGGCATCCGAACACTTTCCGGTTCCCGACACGCCAATCGTCTTCTGATTGTCATCACGGACGGCGCCTGCCGTCCTGACACCCTCGAAGAACTTCGGTCCGATTTACTCGCCTCCGGCATCGAATCGGCATTTTTAAACATCGATACGGACAATCCCCCGATTTCGGAGAACACGGTTTACGTAAGTGACTCTGAAAAAATCCCCGAAGCTCTGTTAAGCCTATTAAAAGCGACGCGATTTGCTAAAACGACATTGAAGCGAGTGAATTGAGTCGACGCAAGACAAAAGGCGTTTTGCGAAAACTCGAAAACGCAAACAGCCTCAAACAAACGTCAGAGGCCGTTTCGTTACTGAAAAAAGTAGGCTGTTATACGTGACCGAACTTTTCACGCACACGCGCCAACAGTTTTTCCGGACCGAAGTCGTCATAAAACTCAAAAGGCTGATGAATCCACGGACTGTCCTCATACTTGACGACATAGTAGTCGGGGACAATCTTCGAACAGGCCTTGACCCAAATAGCAGCCGTGCGCACTTCGGTAATGCGCGGGTAACGTTCCTTTAAGTGATCGATAACGCTCAAAACCGTCTGACCGGAATCGCACAGATCGTCAACAAGGAGAAGCTTTCCTTTCAAGTCGCTCATGCCCGTAATATACGTGGCAATATCCAAGTCCCCCTGAATCGTTCCTGCTGCCGCACGGTACGAACTTGTCGTCAAAACAGCAAGCGGCATGGAGTTGTAGACGCGGCTGAAAATATCTCCGGGGCGCATGCCGCCGCGAGCCAAGCAAAGCAATGAGTCGAACTTCCAACCGCTTTCGACGACGCGTGCAACCAATCGCTCGCATAAGTCGTTGTATTGATCCCAATCGATATATACGTGCCTCATGGGTGTTTTTCCTTTCTGCAGTTCTTTTGATTAAAAAAAACCGAGGGAAAGGTTCTTTCCCTCAGCTATCTTCGTATTCCTTAATTGAACGGATCGTGCATGAGAATCGTCTGATTGCGATCAGGTCCCGTCGAGACGAGCGCAATCGGGCAACCGGCGACCTCGCTTAACCGATTCAAATAGGTCTGAGCGGCAATCGGAAGATCTTCCCAACGCGTCACACCGAAAGTGCTTTCTTTCCATCCCGGGAAGTCTTCGTAGACAGCCTCACACCGAGCCGCTGCATCGGCTCCGTAGGGCATTAAATTAACCGATTTTCCATCCACTTTATAGCCCACGCCCAAACGCACCGTTTCCATGCCGTCCAAGACATCAAGCTTCATCACGGCCAATCCGGTCAGTCCGTTAATCTGAACAGCGCGTCGCAGAGCCGCACCGTCAAACCAACCGCAACGACGGGGACGCCCTGTAACGGCACCGTACTCGTTACCCTTGGCCCGAAGCGTCTCTCCGATCGTGTCAAACAATTCGGTCGGGAAAGGACCGGCTCCGACGCGCGTGCAATAGGCCTTGGTAATGCCGAGCACATAATCTAAACGGTACGGACCGACACCGGCTCCGGCACAAGCCGATCCGGCCACCGTGTTGGAACTCGTGACAAACGGGAACGTTCCGTGATCAATATCGAGCATCGATCCTTGGGCGCCTTCAAAAAGAAAACGACGCCCTTGATCCATTTGATGATTTAATACGGCCGAGACGTCACAGACCATCGGTTTTAAACGCGATGCATACGACAAAGCTCCGTCAATGACGGCCTGAGGATCGACGGCCGGTGCCCTCAAGTACTTCGTGAGAACGAAGTTATGTAAATCGAGAATCGAGCGGACACGTTCTGAAAAATGGTCCGGATCGAAAAGGTCATCGACGCGCACCGAGCGACGGGCCACCTTATCTTCGTACGCCGGTCCGATTCCACGTCCCGTCGTGCCGATTTTCTTGGCCCCCAAAGCCGCTTCGCGTGCCTTGTCTAATGCGACGTGATACGGAAGAAGCAAAGCGGCATTGCCTGAAACACGGATACGCGGTTCGGCGTCGACTCCCTTACTTTTAAGTTCGTCGATTTCGAAAAATAAAGCTTCCGGCGAGAGTACGACCCCGTTGCCGATGTAGCAGATTTTATCCGGGTGCATAATGCCCGAAGGAATCAAACGCAGTACCGTCTTTTTTCCCCCGATCACCAGTGTATGACCGGCATTATTTCCGCCGTTAAAACGCACGACACCATCGGCCTTCTCGCCGAGCCAATCGACGATTTTGCCTTTTCCTTCATCACCCCATTGGGCTCCGACAATGACGACATTTTTCGCCATGAGTTTCTCCAAAAATCAAAAACAAAAATCGATTCTCTTACACGGTGCCGACTTTCATAGCATCCAATCAACCGCCCAAACAAAAATCAAACCGAGCGCTACAACGACAAAAGCAACGGTTCGAATCGTTCCAAGGGGAATCCGCGTCATAGACCGCAGTGCATTGACCCAGGAGTTCGGAGCAATAAGCGGCATGATCCCCTCAAAGACGGCCATAAAACCCAAAGCCAAAAGAATGGTTTTCATCGGCTATTCCGTTCATTTTATTTGGCAGCGTCCGGCTCCTTTAAATACCGGAAGAATTCGCTTGAGCCGTCGATAACCATCACATCGCCGGTCTTGCCGAAGCTTGAGCGATAAGCTTCCAGATTCCGATAAAAACGAGCAAATTCCGGATTCTTTCCGAAAGCCTGTGCGTAAATTTCGTTAGCGCGCGCATCGCCGTCGCCTTTTAATTCCTGAGCCTGACGATATGCCTGTGCAAGGATAACTTCGCGTTGACGATCGGCATCGGCACGAATCTTTTCGGCCTCAGCCGCGCCCTTACTGCGCTCCTCGGATGCCACGCGTTTGCGCTCGGCCTCCATGCGGCGGTAAACGGACTCACTGATTTCCGGTGTGAAGTCCACGCGCTTAAGGCGCACGTCCACCACATCGATTCCGACTTCTTTCATGCGCGCCTGAAGAGCATTGCGAATATCACGCATGGATTGCTCACGCAATTTCGACGTAATTTCATTGACAGTGCGACGGTTCACGGTTTGATTCAAAACGTCCCGCAGGAGCGATGCCATACGGTCTTCGGCAGCCCTTTCCGAGCCTTGGAACGAAACCCAGTAGCTGCGAGGATCCTCAATACGCCACTTGACAAAACTATCGATTAAAAGGTTCTTTTTCTCGCTCGTCTGAACCAAATCGGGACTCGGCGTGTCCATGGTCAGAATACGCTTATCCAAATACACGATATTTTGAAGCGGTGCGGGAAGCTTGACGTACAATCCCGGAACGGTCCTGACATCCTTTAATTCGCCCAGGGCAAACACAAGGGCATACTCACGTTCACCGACTGTATACAAGCAAAGACGCGCCAACACAATGAGCACGATGAGGGCAATCGAAACGGTCGAAATCAATTTCTTCATGTCTTGGTCTCCTTCTCGCATTAACGGTCACGAAGTCGCATTAAGGTGCGAGGATCAAGATCGGTCGACGGTTCACTTGCCGCGGCAGATCCGTGCGATGCTTCGGACGTCGGCCGCGCACTCGATACCGGCGTTGCCGTCGTCAGCTCACGGCTTTTGTCCAAAAGCTTATCAAACGGCAAGTACAGCAAACTATTCGAGCTTTTGGTATCGACAAAAACCTTCGTCGCATTGGAGTACACATCGCGCATCGTATCGATATACATGCGATCGCGCGTGACACGGGGTGCTTTTTTGTACTCATTTAAGATTTTCTCAAAGCGCTCGGCATCACCCGTTGCGGTTTCCGTCACACGCGCTTTGTAACCTTCGGCTTCCTGCTTTAACCGCGATGCCAAACCCCGCGCCTTGGGAACAACGGCATTGGCATAGGCCTCACCTTCGTTAATCTGACGTTCACGGTCTTGTCCGGCCTTAACCGCATCGTTAAAGGCGGCCTGAACCTGCTCGGGCGGTTGCGCATTTTGAATGGCAACACTCATGACTTCAATACCGGTCTTGTAGCGATCGAGCATGTCCTGCATCGCCTGTTTGACGTTCTCAACAATTTCGAGCTTATTTTCAAAGAGCACCGAGTCCATCTTCTTGCGGCCGACAACTTCGCGCATCGCACTTTCGGCTGCCTGGAAAACCGACAAGTCCGGATTTCGGGTCTTGAAAAGAAAATCCTTGGCGGCATGCGGTTTAATGCGGTACTGCACATTAAACATCACATCAACGATGTTTTCGTCATCAGTGAGCATCAGCGCTTCCTTCAGACGACTGCTCGAACCATGGATACCGACCTCAACTTTACGCACGCTTGAAATGTCGACGATCTCCGCATCCTGAACCGGATACGGAATATGCCAGTTAAAACCGGCCGACGCATCTCGAGTATATTTACCGAACGTCGTCACAACACCAATCTGGCCTTCCGGGACGATATAAAACCCGGTTCCGGCCCAAAGAACGATTACGGCCGCAAACACAACGCCTAAAAACTTAAAGTTCGTTTTAGGCGCTTTGAAGGCAAAGTTCGGTACGCGAGGCCGAGGCGGAGGCGTATTGCCGCCATCCCCACCGCCGCCTTCGCCGCCATCCGAATCGGTCGGAGCCTTACGCGCGCGGGGATCATTTCCGAGCACTCCGCCTAAAAGTTTGTTGAAATCGTCCCAGAGCTGATCCAAATCATTTTCGGGAGGACGATTGCGATTGCTTCGCGAATTGTCGTCCTGCGTCGCCGGATCTTTGCGATCGTCTTCTTTGTCCGGGTCCGGAGAGCGGCCCCAGCGGGGGTCATTGAGCGCCATAAAACGTCATCCTTCGTTTGTAGTCAAAACAAGCGATTTTGCGTCGGCGAATACGCCGACGCCGCACGGCAAGAGGCTTATCGCCTCTTCATGCGGAAAACCCTCGCAGTTTAGCACCTCACAAGGGTCCTTTTAAGAGCGAAAAACGCGCTCGCTTCCCGCTTCCGATCGATCAACGGTCGAACAAAAGAGCGCTCCGAGAAAAGATAAGCAGAGCGCATAAGGGCCGACAGTCTTTCTATCGGCGAAAACGCCGAACGATAAACGACAAAACGGCACCGTACACAGGAACAAACACAAGCAAGTTAACGGCAATCTTGAGGGTCAAGTCCGCCACGGCAATTTCAGGCCAATGGGTAGCCATCCACACATCGCTCGTTTTGTAAAAAGCAACAAAGTAGAAAAGGAACGTATCGACAATGTTACCGAAAAAGCCGGAGGCAGCCGGCGCTATCCACCAAACGCGGGACAGATATCGCCGAAAAACGCGGATATCTAAATTTTGACTAACAAAGTAGGCCACAAGCGAAGCAAGCGCAATCCGAAAAACAAACAGATTCGGATTTAACAGACTGGCAAACCCTTGAAAGGTCCCCTGCTCGAAAAGTACGCCGATCAGGTAACTGAAAAAGAACCCAGGAATCGTCGCCTTATGAACAATGGCGCGCGCTTTGTCCGATCCGTAAAGCCGGACAGTCAAATCACTTGTGACATAAATAAAGGGATAGGTAAACATTCCCCACGTGGTTTCAATGCCCCAAAGCGTCAGCGGCAACTGCACCGCGTAGTTACTGAGAACAATCCAAAATAAGTGCAACAAACATAAGCGGGAGACAGGGGCTCCCGCTTGTGCAAACAACGGAGTACAACGGGAATTCACGCTACGGGTTCCCTTCTTTTTTCTGAGCAAATTTCGCACGCATCATGGGCTTGATGCCGCCGTGGCGAAGAATTTCCATCATGTACTCGGACGGAGCTTCAATCGGAAAAAGACGCCCGGTCGTCAGATTTTTGACCGTTCCGGCTTTCAAATCCAACTCAAGCTCATCGCCGCG
This sequence comes from Sutterella sp. UBA4713, assembly GCA_002404465.1. Classification (GTDB taxonomy): domain Bacteria; phylum Pseudomonadota; class Gammaproteobacteria; order Burkholderiales; family Burkholderiaceae_F; genus Duodenibacillus. Next base: position 14,921 of record DHJT01000047.1, read on the forward strand.
CTTAACATTTTCGGAGAAACCCTTGGCGCACACAATCGCCGGAACGCCTAGGTTAATTGCATTGCGATAAAAAATGCGACCGAACGATTCGGCCAGAATAGCCCCGACACCGGCAGCCTTGAGCGTTACGACCGCATGTTCGCGGCTTGATCCGCATCCGAAGTTCGTGGCAGCCACAACGATGTCTCCGGGACGACACTCACGAACAAAGTTCGGGTCAACCCCTTCCATAGCATGTTTTCCGACCTGATCGGCATCGGTAATCGTCAAAAGCGGTGCGGGATAAATCTGATCGGTATCGACATTCTTATCGTAGACAAACGCTTTTCCTTTTAAGAGTGTTTTCATCGCTCCTCTCCTTTAAAAGAAAGACCTCGGATCGGCAATGGCTCCTGCAAGAGCACTCGCGGCTACAGAAGCCGGAGAAGCCAGATAAATCTCCGCGGTTTTATCCCCCATACGCCCCGGGAAATTGCGGTTTGTCGAAGAAATGCAACGCTCACCTCGAGCAATCAGCCCTTCATGGATTCCCAGACAAGCCGCACATCCCGGCGTCACAAGCGTTGCACCGGCCTCAATAAGCGTACGTACGGTTCCGTCCTCGATAGCAGCCAAGAGCACCTCACGCGAGGCCGGACATACGACAAAGCGCGTGTGGTCAGCAATCTTTTTTCCCGCAACGACGCGTGCTGCGATCTGAAGATCCTCCAATCGTCCGCCCGTACAAGCCCCGATGTAAGCCTGATCGATTCGTTTTCCGACATGTGCGTCGATGTCGGCGGCATTGTCGACACTGAAAGGCACGGCCAATTGTGGTCCGATCTGTGAAACATCGAACGCAAGCTCCTCGGAGAAAACAAAATCGGGATCCGAGTGTACGAGACCGGCCTGCGGATTCTTCACACCTCGCGCTTTTAGGTAAGCAAACGTCTTGTCATCAGGCTGGATATAAGCGCACTTTGCCCCCATTTCCGTCGTCATGTTGCACAAACACAGGCGTTCGGATACCGGCATATCGGAAACCGCAGATCCGGTAAATTCAATTCCCTTATAAACGGCGTAGTCAGCTTTAAGTGTTCCGATGATTTTCAAAATCACATCCTTGGCAAAGACACCGGGTTGCAACTTTCCATTTAAAGTAATCCGAAGAATTTCCGGGACACGGAACCAAAGTTTTCCGGTGAGCAAAATCGTCGCTAAGTCTGTTGCCCCCACACCGGTTGCAAAAGCCCCGAGCGCCCCGTGCGTCGTCGTATGCGAATCGGTAATCACAATCACAAGACCGGGTTCGGACAGCCCCGAATCGATAAGAACCTGGTGACACACTCCGCGATTGACATCCATCAGGTGTCCGATTTGCTGTTCGCGACAAAATTCGCGAAATTCCTTTTGGACAGTCGCCTGACTTAAGGTTGAAGGCGGCGCATAATGATCCATGAACATGCAAACGTTTTCCGGATGTGCCACTTTGACGCCGCCCATTTCCAGAAAAGAACGCTTGGTTTGCAAATACAAATCGTTAATCCCGGCTCGATCAACCGTGCAATTGACAATTTGCCCGGTTCGAACACACGACTGTCCCGAAGCTCGAGCCAAAATTTTTTCTATGGCATGCATATAACCACCTTTCTGTGAGAGTTACCACCGGGCAGAAATTCTAAAGGAAATCCGATGATGTCGCAGAGTCAACCTTCTCGGAGAATTTTTTCTTTTTTTCAGCTGCATACTCTGAAAGCGCCTGCCGCAGCAAATCAAGACCCTCCGCGTTTTTCGCACTGAGAAAAACCGACTTGACACGTCCGCTGACATCATCACGCACCGAAGAAGTTGCATGCCCGGTCTTGTCAATTTTGTTGAAAACGGTAATCATCGGAACCGATTCGGCACCGATTTCTTCGAGCACCTGTGCAACCGAATGCATCTGCTCCTCGCGCATCGGGCTTGAAACATCCACAACATGGAGCAACACGTCGGCCTGAACCGTTTCTTCGAGCGTGGATTTAAACGCATCCACCAACTGGTGAGGTAGCCCTCGAATAAATCCGACCGTATCGCTTAAAACCACCTCACAATCCGAACCGACCCAAGCTCGGCGAGCCGTTGTATCGAGCGTGGCAAAAAGTTGATCGGCGGCATACACCTGTGAACGTGTCAACGCATTAAAGAGCGTGGACTTGCCGGCATTGGTGTAACCGACAAGGCTTACGGTCAGCGTCGATCCTGAATACCGATCGCTACGACGCGTTTGTCGCTGTCGAGAAAGTTTTTTGAGCTGGCTGCGCAATTGCTTGACACGGGAAGCAATCAAACGTCTATCGAGTTCAATTTGTTTTTCCCCCGGACCTCCCGTTTTACTCAGTCCCCCGCGTTGCCGTTCCAAATGCGTCCAACCACGCACAAGACGCGTGGAAAGGTGTTCAAGCTTAGCAAGTTCTACTTGCAAACGTCCTTCTCCGGAGCGTGCGCGACGTTCGAAAATTGAGAGAATCAGCTCGGTCCGATCCATGACGCCCGTCTCAAGGGCCTTGACTAGGTTGCGTTCCTGAGCCGCCGTCAGCGTTGCGTCGAAAATGACGACATCGGCTTTGTAAGCACGGACCAAGTCCCCGATTTCCTGCACCTTCCCGGACCCAAGAAGCGTTGCCGGGTCCGGTCTGTCTCGCCGACACCGAACAAGTCCGACCACCTCAAGCGCATCGGAAAGAGCAAGCTCGTTTAGCTCCTCGCTCGTGTCAAAAATCGGAGATCTACCGATAGATACCGTTACCAAAATTGCACGCGGCCGGGTATTCTCGGCTTGTCTCTCGTAGCGAAAATGCGTCAAATTACTTTTCCGAAGTTGTGTCTAAATCAACGGCTCTTGAAGGAACAATCGTGCTGATGGCATGCTTGTAGACCATTTGCGTCAGCGTATTGCGTAGCATCACGACATACTGATCAAATGCAATCACTTGTCCTTGAAGCTTGATACCGTTGACCAAATAAACCGAGACGGGAACGTGCTCTTTACGAAGCGTATTGAGAAACGGATCCTGGAGGCTTTGAGCCTTTTGTGTCGTTGTTGTCGTACTCATGTTCTTTTCTCCCGCACCGAAAGTGCGCTGTTATTATTTCCTGAGTTTCATCTTCCGATCTTTCAAATCCGGAAGGCACAATACTAGACCACAAAAGCGAGAATTGAAAAGCACGCATTAATTGGTGTTCGATGGTTGATACGCAGCGAGGCAATCGCTTTTCAGCTTTCAAGGCGCGCTAAACCGGACTGCGACAACCTTGAAAAGCTACACGCCGACGCCATAAACGGTATTGTCTACGCAGACGATAACCGGATTGTAGAAGCGCATGCTTACAAATATTGATCTGATCCGGAGCAAGCGAGGGGCAGAGCCCCTTAGTTTCGGAAACTACGGATCAGTTGACTTGGTAAAACTTGCGGAAAACTACCTTGACAAACACCGAAGTCTATATAGAAGATTCGAGAAGAAGATAAGGCACAAAGCACCGCGGGAAGCCCTTGTTTATGCGGGTCTTTGAGAAGAAGACACAAAAAATAAGGCAACTTTCGTCACCTCATATTTGTAAAATGGTCGGGGCGGCGGGATTCGAACTCGCGACCCCTTGCACCCCATGCAAGTGCGCTACCAGGCTGCGCTACGCCCCGACTTAGAGCGCGCATTCTATCGTGCGCACCCCGTTTTTTCAAGCGTTTCGCACGATTGTTTTATCTTAACTGTCGCCGAAAACCTCAACGCGCAGCCCTTCAAGGTCCTTGACCGCCTGTTCGATAAGTTGTGTCAGGCGTCTGTTTTTTTCCTGCTCGCATCCGAGCGTCGTCGTCAGATCCGACATGCGCGCGGCACAATCGCTACGAACGGCAGAAAACTCGGCATTCTGATTTGTCAAGCGATCCTCAAAACGGTTCTTTTGCGCGTTGATGGCCTCTTCCAAATGTTTTAAACCGCCTTCCATCAAGTCGGAAAAACTTCCCTGCTCGACCGGCGACTCTTTAGGTCCAAGTGAAAAAACGGGAGCCACAGGCAAATCGGGTTCCTTTTCCTGTCTTTCGGGCTTTACAACAATTTCCGGCACCACAGGAGCACTTTGCTCGGCAAGCGGCTTGTGATCGGGTTCCGATGCCATTTCGCGCACAGCTTCTTGCACGGTCATGCACCGTGAATACAAACATTTTTTCACCCGAGCAATCAGCGATAAGTCATCCTCGGAAAACATCGCCTTTAAATGACCGTTTTCCCCTTTTAATTGGCGGAAAAAATCCGACCAATAGACAAGGACGTGCTCGGGCACTTCACACCGAGCGCAGACTTCGGACAAGGTATAGACAGAGTCCGTAGCGTGATTGTCTTGATAGTTCATAGCCGCCAGATCGCCCTCTTATGATGCGTCTTTCTTTTTCGCGGACTCAGCCACGGCATCACGCAAATACGGCGAAGGGATAAACGTCACGACGCGACGAGCACAAATTTCATGTGATTCCCCAGTCTTAGGATTGCGCCCCGGACGAGCCGATTTATCGCGTGTTGAGAATGTGCCGAAATTAGCCAGTTTCACATCACGTCCTTTTAAAAGAGCCTGTTCGATCTCGTCGAAAACTGCCTCAATAACCGTGGTGGCTTCAGCCCGCGAAATTCCCATCCGATCGTAGAGCATATCGACAAAGTGAACCTTCGATAAGGTCGACGTTTTCGCCTGATCCTCAGGAGACTTGTTGTCCAAGATTGTATTCAAATAGCTGTTGTCCATAATTTGCTGTTTGCTGCGTTTCTTTCAAAACCATTGATGACGCCTGGCATGATATCCGCTTTTCCTATTTAAAAACAAGGAAAAGAAGAAACGACCCGCATTTTAAGTCGTATATCGGTCAAAAACACGGGTCGGATTTCCCTTCCTTTCCCTAAGATCTTAAGGAAATTCCCAAAGCGCCAAGTGCCTGTAAAAGCTTCTTTTGCGTGTGTTCGGCCTGTTCTTCCGTCAAAGCCGCATCGCCACGCGCTACAAGGGTTAAGCGGAAAGCCATGCTCTTAACTCCAATTTCGTCCTTCGGTCTATAAAGATCAAACAACTTGAAGTCTTCAATCGAAGAACCGACCTTCTCACCTTTCAGTGCATGAACCGCGTCGAAAATTTGTTGAGCTGTCACGGAGTTGGGTACAACCAGCGAGAAGTCTCGCTCAATGGGCTGGAACTTTGTGACAGCCTTCGGGCACGGAACCGGCGTGACCAGAATATCGGCCACGTCCACTTCAAAAACAACCGGCGCTTTCGCAAGTGCATACTCACGGCAAAGACGCGGATGCAACTCGCCGATAAAGCCGACCGATTTCCCATTTACATACACACGAGCGGACCGCCCCGGGTGCAGCGCCGTATGCCGTTCGGGAACAAAAGTGGCTTTAAGCGGGAAAAGCAACCGTTCCAAATCCCCTTTGACATCGAAAAAGTCCACGTCACGAGCCGTCTCTCCCCAAGCATTGTCGTGAGCATCGCCGTAGGCAAGGGCCGCAATGTGCAGGGGTTGGCGCACACCCTTGACGGACCAGGGACCGTCCTCGATACGCGCATCCGGGTAAAAAACACGACCGAGTTCGAAAATGCGAACGTTTTGTGCTTTACGATTCAGGTTGTAACGCAAAATATCCACAAGACCGGCGACAAGTTGTGTGCGCATCACGGAAAGCTGACTGGCAATCGGATTGAGCAAACGGATCGGCGCAGCGTTTCCGGCAAAATCCTTTTCCCACTTTTCCTGAACAAACGAGAAGTTCACCAGTTCCTGATAGCCGCAATCGACAAGCTCATAGCGCAAATCATGGTTAGTCCGAACGCCCTCTTTATGTAAAAGCATCGTTGCACGGGCCACCGGCTCACGATCGGGAAGCTTTTCATAGCCGTAAAGACGCGCCACTTCCTCAATTAGGTCCTCTTCAATCTCGATATCAAAGCGGTACGTCGGCGCTTTGACAAGGAAAGTCGCTCCCTCGCGCGTAAATTCAAATCCGAGACGCGTAAATGCTTCGGCCATAAAGTCATCGGGAATTTCAATTCCGACAACCTTACGACACCTGTCGGGGCGCATGCGCACAACAGAGCGCTTCGGAAGGTTGACAATCTGATCGTCCACAGGTCCGATCTTTGTCTCGGACGTCCCGCAAATCTCCAGGACAAGGCGTGTGGCGTATTCCATGTGCTCGATATGGCTACCGAAATCCACACCGCGCTCAAAACGGTGCGCTGCATCGGTTGAAAAATTCAGGCGCCGGCAACGTCCTTGGATTTTTTCCGGATACCAGAAGGCCGCTTCAATAAACAAATCGGTCGTTGTGTCGCTGATGGCACTGGATTGTCCGCCCATAATGCCTCCGAGCCCCAAAGCACCCGTCTGATCGGCTACGACACCGTAGTACTCATCGAGTTCCGGCTTTTGTCCGTTTAAAAGCTCCAGAGGTTCACCCTTTTGCGCCCAGCGTACCGTAATGTCT
>DHJT01000047.1:21440-23746 GCA_002404465.1 Sutterella sp. UBA4713
GTAATTTTCGCCAAATCATAAAAGTGCGTCGGCCGTCCGAGCTCAAGCATGATGTAGTTGGAAATATCCACTAGAGCCGAGATTGACCGCTGACCGGAACGCTCCAAGCGCTCTTTCATCCAACGTGGGGTTGCCGCCTTGGGATTAAGTCCACGAATCACACGTCCCGTAAAACGCCCGCATAATTCAGGCGCTTGAATATGAACGGGCTTCACACACGAGCAGGTCGCAGGAACCGGCGTCATATCGGGCATGGAAAGCGGTGCGCCGGTAACGGCGCGCAAATCTCGACCGACACCGATAACCGAGAGCGCATCGCCTCGATTGGGCGTGAGTTTGATTTCAATGCGTTTTTCATCCAATCGTTCGGCCTTGCGAATATCCTGACCGACAATGGCATCGTCATGTAATACCCACAGCCCTGAATGATCCTCGGAAATTCCCAACTCCCGAGCCGAACAGAGCATGCCGAAGCTTTCGACGCCGCGCATCTTGGCCTTTTTTATCGCAAAACCGCCGGGCAAAACTGCGCCGATTTTGGCACACGGAACCTTGATGCCAGCCTTGGCATTCGGCGCTCCGCAGACAATCTGGAGCGGCATCGCCTCCCCGACATCAACCGTACACACGTGCAAGTGATCGGAATTTTCATGGTTAACACACGTTAAGATTTCTCCGACGACAACCCCGGTAAATGGCGGCGCAATCGTCGTCATTTGCTCAACTTCGAGACCAGCCATGGTCAGGGTCTCGGCAAGCTCCTCGCTTGTCAAATCCGGATTGATGTAGTGGCGCAACCACTGTTCAGAAAATAACATCGTTTAACCCCTAACCTAAACTTAATTAAATTGAGAAAGGAAACGCAGATCGCCTTCGAAGAAAAGACGCAAATCGTCAATGCCGTAACGGAGCATTGTCAAACGCTCCAGTCCCGACCCGAAAGCAAAACCGATGTAGCGCTCCGGATCTAAGCCGTAATTGCGCACCACATTGGGATGGACCTCTCCGGCACCGGAAATTTCCAGCCAGCGCCCCTTTTTCGGGCCTGTCGTAAAAGCCATATCCACTTCCACCGAAGGTTCCGTAAACGGGAAATAACTTGGGCGAAAACGCACAATCAAATCGTCCGTTTCAAAGAAACGCCGTAAAAATTCAGAGTACACACCTTTTAAATCCGTAAACGAGATATTCTCGTCCATCCACAGGCCTTCTACCTGATGGAACATCGGCGAGTGCGTCGCATCCGAGTCCACACGGTAGGTGCGCCCCGGGGCGATAACCTTAATGGGCGGTGTATGCGTGCGGGCATAACGCACCTGCATAGGCGAAGTATGGGGGCGAAGCGGAAGCGGCAACCCCGTCGAGTCCTTGCGATCGACATAAAACGTATCCTGCATGGAACGCGCCGGGTGATTGGGCGGATTGTTTAAAGCGGTAAAACTAAACCAATCAGTCTCGATTTCCGGACCGTCGGCCACATCAAAACCGATGGAACGGAAAACTTCTTCAATACGAATCCACGTACGGATCACAGGGTGCAACGTTCCTTTAGGAATTTGTCGTCCAGGAAGCGACACGTCGACGGCTTCGGCAGCCAAACGCTTTTCCATCTTGACGTTTGCCAATTCCTCACGGCGCGCATTCAACGCCGCTTCGACGGCTGACTTGGCCGCATTGATTCGTTGTCCGCGTTCACGACGCTCCTCGGGCGGCAGTTTCCCGAGTTCCTTCATCAAAGCAGTGATGGCACCGCTCTTTCCGATATAACGCGCTTTGGCGTCTTCAAGCGCGGCACTTTGATCGGCCGCTGCAAAATCGGCCTTGGCCGATTCAATCAGTTCACGGAGTTCTATCATTTTTAATCCACGCGGACTTAAGTAACTTCAGTTCAGAAAAACCGTACAAAACAAAAAAGGATTCGGGCAAGACGCTGTTCGCGTACTTGTGCCAAACCCTTTTTTCGTTGGAAGAGGCCCTTTGACGCATCAAAGAGTCCCTTCGGGATGCGACTGTGCTTTTTTAGCCGAGCGCAGCCTTGGCCTGGGCGACAAGAGCGGCGAACCCGTTCTTGTCAAACACGGCCATATCCGCCAAGACCTTGCGATCGAGCGCCACATCAGCCTTCTTCAGACCGTTCATGAAACGGCTGTACGTCAGACCGTTAGCACGCGTTGCCGCGTTGATACGCGCAATCCATAAGCGACGGAACACGTGTTTCTTGTCACGGCGATCACGGTAGGCGTACTGACCGGCACGCATCACCGCCTGTTTGGCGACACGGAACACATTATTACGACGCAGACGAT
>DHJT01000047.1:23768-24216 GCA_002404465.1 Sutterella sp. UBA4713
CCCCTTGGCAAGGGCAATAATCTTCTTATGACGGGCACGAGCCGTCACACCACGTTTAACTCGAGGCATTGTTCTCCCTCCCTTTCTTTATGCGTAAGGCAACATACGGTGAATCGACTTGCTGTCGGACTCGTGGATCGTAAGCATTCCACGCAGATGACGCTTGTTCTTTGTCGTACGATGGGTGAGAATGTGACGCTTTGTGGCGTGCGCGCGTTTAATCGATCCGCCCGAGCGAACCTTAAAACGCTTGCTCGCGGCTTTCTTTGTCTTCATCTTCGGCATTTTGCCGTTCCTTCTTAAATCATCGGAACTCCAGGCGGCATACGCGCTTAACGTACGCTCTTTTTTAGCCCGCCCCGACTTGTTTTTGGTATCAAGAGATAAATAACACTGGCATCCCTTAATCCTGAAAGCGAAGGATTATAGCCCGATTGAAACTAAATTT
>DHJT01000047.1:24236-32752 GCA_002404465.1 Sutterella sp. UBA4713
AAATTTCCCAAAAAATTCAGCAAGAAATTACAACCGCGTCAATCCTCGTCCCGTTTTACGGGTGTTGATGCACGCGTTTACTCGGAATACTCGATAAAACCCCCGCACCGAAAATAAGTGCCATACCGATTAATGCATCGGATGTCAGCGTGTCCCCGAAGAGGAAAACACTTAAGAACTCAGCCATCGGGATCGTCGAAAAATGAAAACACGCGGTAATCAGAAGATTCCCCTTGGCGTAGGCCTGCGTCATCGTAAGTTGCGCCAGTGTTGAACAGACTCCGACACCCAGAAGCATCACCCAAAGAAGGTTTCCGTGTGCCCGAAATCCTCCCTCGAAAACAAAGACACCGGCCAGTCCCCAAAGCGTACTCACGAGCATAAAGTAGAAAACAATCCGGGCGGAAGGTTCTCCGAGGCTTCCGAGCTTTTGAACCGTCATGAAGATAAACGGGGCCAAAACACCGGTCACAAGAGCCGTCAGTGCCCATGTGAGAGTGTCGGAACTGACGGTCGGGTGCATCATGATGCAGATTCCGATAAAACCCAAAAGAACGGAAAAAACCAAAAGCCAAGGGACGCGCTTTCCGATTTTCAGATACAGAACGATTGTGGTCAGTGCGATGAAAATCGGCCCGGAATAACTTAACGTAACAGCCGTTCCGAGCGGCAAATGAGCCGTTGCCGCAAACCAACAGGTAAATGCAACAGCTCCGCAAATCGAGCGAAAAACATGTCTTCCCGGGTAACGCGTCTTAAAGGAGATCTTCTCCAAGCGCATGACAACGGAAATAAAAATAAGCGTCAGAAACGCGCGAAAAAAAACAATCTCAAAGGTTCCGGCTTCAAGAGAACATTGCTTGACAAGAGCGGACATGCAGGCAAAGAAAAATGCCGCCACTAACATCCAAAGAGATTGGAGCATCATAAATTACAAAAATCCAGAATGCTTAAAGCAAGGAAAAGAAACCCCGACCTAAGCGATCGGGGGCTCTCTTTTGAAAGAACGTTACTTTGTCGCAGGAACAACCGCCGGCTTTTGAGCCGGTTTCTTTTTCGAGCGCGGCGCCAAAACCATCGTCATCTGACGCCCCTCAAGCTTGGGCATCTGCTCAACTTGCGCAATCTCACTTAATTCTTCGCGCAGGCGATTTAGAACTTGCATCCCGATGTCCTGATGCGCCATTTCACGACCCCGGTAACGGAGCGTAATTTTCGCTTTATCACCGTCTCCCAAAAAGCGCTTGACGGCACGAAGTTTCGTTTGGAAATCATTTTCATCGGTTGCGGGACGGAATTTAACTTCCTTGACCTGCACAACCTTCTGCTTGGACTTGATTTCCTGAGCCCTCTTTTGTTCCTGGTACCGGAACTTGCCGTAGTCCATCAAACGACACACCGGAGGCACGGCGTTCGGTGCGACCTCAACAAGGTCAACATCAGCGTCCATGGCCATTCGAATTGCCTCTGCAGTCGGCACAATACCGATCTGCACCCCATCGACCCCGGTTAAACGAACCTGAGGTACCCGGATCTCACGATTGATCCGGTGCGTACGTTCTTGAGCTATGTCAGTACTCCCTGAAAACGATTAGTCGGACCGCTTGCTCACTGCTACTGCCAAGGATCTGTATTGACTCGGTTTTTATCCAGGTCGACAACCTTAGCAATAAAGTCTTCAAGCGGCATTACGCCCAAATTCTTGCCTCCGCGCGCACGAATGCTCACCGTACCGTCGTTCTTTTCCTTCTCGCCGACGACCGCGATGAACGGGTGCTTCTGCAGGCTAAGTTCGCGTATTTTATAATTGATTTTTTCGCCGCGCAAATCCTCTGTAACGCGCAACCCGGCTTGTTTCATCTTCGCGACAACCGAGCGAGCGTAGTCAATCTGAGCATCGGTAATGGAAGCAACAGCCACCTGAACGGGACTTAACCAAACAGGCATCGCTCCGGCATAGTGCTCGATCAGCATACCGATCCAACGCTCCAAGGACCCCAAAACCGCACGATGCAACATCACAGGAACCTTACGCGTGTTGTCTTCGGCCACGTACTCAGCCCCTAGGCGTCCCGGCATCTGGAAGTCCACCTGAATCGTACCGCATTGCCAAGAACGGCCGAGGCAATCCTTCAAATGGTATTCAATCTTGGGACCGTAAAAAGCCCCCTCGCCCGGGAGAATATCGTACGGGACTCCGCAAGCCTTAAGGCTTTCAATCAATGCCTCTTCGGCCTTATCCCAGGCCGAGTCCTCGCCGATACGCATCGCAGGACGCGTGGCAATCTTGTAGCTGATATTGGTAAAACCGAACGTCTTATAGACCTCACGCACGATACGCGTATAGTTGACGCATTCGGAAAGAATCTGATCTTCCGAGCAGAAAATATGTCCGTCGTCCTGCGTAAAGCCGCGCACCCGCATCAGACCGTGCAACGAACCGCTCGGTTCATTTCTGTGGCACTGTCCGAATTCGCCGAAACGCATCGGCAAGTCACGATAACTGCGAAGCGCCGCGTTAAACAACTGAATATGTCCAGGACAGTTCATCGGCTTTAACGCGTAGTAGCGATTTTCCGACTCAGTGGTAAACATGTTGGAGCGATACTTGGCCCAATGACCGGATCTTTCCCATAGTGAACGATCCAGAAGCTGCGGCGCCTTAACTTCCAGATAGTCGTTATCCTGATAAATACGACGCATAAACTGTTCGACCACCTGCCAAATGGCCCAACCCTTAGCATGCCAGAAGATCATGCCCGGCGCTTCATCCTGCAGATGGAATAAATCCAATTCCTTGCCAAGTCGACGGTGATCGCGCCGTTCGGCCTCCTCGAGCATCTTCAGGTAGGCATCTTGTTCTTCTTTTGTCGCCCAAGCCGTACCGTAAATGCGCTGAAGCATTTCATTTTTGCTGTCGCCGCGCCAATAGGCACCTGCCACCTTCATGAGTTTGAAGACTTTGAGCTTTCCGGTACTCGGCACGTGGGGTCCGCGGCAAAGATCGGTAAAGTCGCCCTGTCGGTAAAGGGAAATGATTTCCCCGGCCGGAATCGATTCGATGATTTCCGCCTTGTAATGTTCTCCGATCCCCTTAAAGTAAGCGATAGCTTGCTCACGAGGCATTTCAATTCGGCAGATGGGAATATCGGCCTTAACAAGTTCATGCATCTTGTCTTCAATGACCTTCAAATCCTCCGTCGTAAATGGGCGTTCAAACTTAAAGTCGTAATAAAACCCGTTTTCAATCGACGGTCCGATCGTCACTTCGGCACTCGGGAAAAGCTCCTTGACAGCCTGCGCCATCAGGTGTGATGTCGAATGACGAATCACATCAAGTCCCTCAGGATCTTTCCCTGTAATGATGCAAACCGTCGCGTCCTTATCAACAATCCGACTCAAGTCAACGAGCTTTCCATCAACCTTTCCGACAAGGGCAGCTTTAGCCAAACCGGTTCCGATAGACTCGGCAATTTGTTTGACCGTAACAGGCGCGTCGTATTCGCGTTTAGAGCCGTCTGGCAACGTAACGGTAATCATCATGCACTCCCGGGGAATAATCCCCATGAAAAATCAAAAAAAAGTGCGACCTTGCGGCCGCACCTTCAATTTACAAAACCACCTGCCCGGCCCCTTTAGCGGAATCGGGTTGTCGTTGTTCGCTGGAACTGACAACTGTGGTTCATTTCATCTCCAAAATCTCTTTGGTAGGCACGATTGGACTCGAACCAACGACCCCCACGATGTCAACGTGATGCTCTAACCACCTGAGCTACGTGCCTAAGAGGATGCGAAATATAGCCGCTTCCCGAAAGGATTGCAAGCTTTGTTACTAAGAAAAAACTCTGTCCCTTGTTCCGAAACAGAAAAGACACCGCACCGTCACTTAATTTGTCATCTGTCGAGAAAGTCGGGATAGAACGGCATTTCCGAGACTTAGGGCAAGGAGCAATCCCGAAACAACGCCGAAGACAGCGTCATACGACGTCCTATGGGCCAAAAAACCGAAAATCGGCGGACAAAAGAGCAACCCTGTATACCCGATAACAGAAACAATCGATGCCGCTCGAGCAGCCGAAAGTGACGATATGTGGCCGGCAACGCCGTAAAGAACCGGACAAATCGGTCCGATTCCAAGACCGGCAACAGCAAAACCCAAAAGCGGGAAAACAACGCCCGGAGTTGCAATAACAAGGCCCATACCGACAAGTCCGACAAAAACTCCAACAAAAAGGATTCGCGCTACGGAAAATGACTGCCGAAGTACGTCGCTTGACAGACGGCTAGCCAGGGCACAAATCGTAAAGACGGCATAGACGGATCCGGCCAATCCCTGACCCGCACCTTTTTCTTCTGCCAGTAACAATCCGCCCCACTCTCCGCAAGCGCCTTCCGAGGCGAAGGCCAAAAACACCAACAGTCCGCATAAAACAAGTGCTCCCGGTATTCGCGCTTTCTCCGAAGACCGCTCCTTACTTTTTTCAATTGAATCCGGCAAGGCATGACGCACGGCCCAAAATATCGGAAAAAGCATCGCGATGCTCGGGATAAGAAAGTTAACCCAGACTTCGATGCCGAACGTAGCAAACAAGGCACCGACAACGGACCCGAGAGCGCCGCCAATTCCATATCCTGCATGCAAAGTTCCGATAATCGGTCGATAAAACAAACGCTCAATCGCAATGCCTTGAGCATTCATCGCAACGTCCGTCAGGCCGATGCAAAACCCGATAAGAGCCATCACGCAAAAGGCAATTAAAAGCCCCTGACACAACGGAACAAGGCATAGGCCGACCAACTGTAACGAAAGCACACTCAGGAGAAACGGGCCCGATCGTGTCCGTCGCATCAAAACCGGAGCCGCCATCAAGCCCAAGACCGACCCGATACCGAGCGTCAAAAGCAGCAGCCCCAATTGACTCTGATTGATTCCGAGCATGAGTTTGACGGCAGGAAGGCGTGAGACAAAAAGCCCGTAAACAAATCCCGGCACAAGGAAGAAAATTAATGTGGCACGCCTGACAACAAAAAACGATACCATCGGACTTGCTCACGCTCGCCGCGCACTCAGGATACCTTTTAAATCTCGGACTGCCTTCAGGGCATTTTTCAGGTGCTCGGCCGAACGAATTTCAACGGAGAACCGCATGTGTACATCGCCCTTGCTCATCATGGAATTTATTCCGGTCACTCGCAAATTTTCTTTGACAAGTACTTCGGAAATATCCTTAATCAATCCGATACGATCACGGGCAACGATATAAACATCCACCGGATAAACAGCATCTTCCGATGTTCCCCAGCTCACGTCAATCATGCGGCTTCGCGCCACGTTTTCCAAGTTGCGCACGTTCGGGCAATCAATGCGATGCACGGTCACCCCTTTACCGCGTGTAACGAATCCGACGATTTCGTCAGGAGGAGCCGGGTGACAGCATCGCGCCAATTGCGTCATCATTGAGTCCATTCCGACAACCAAAACGTTGCTCTTGGACTTTCCTTTCGATGCACTGCGCGGAACAAATTCCGGTTCGGGTTCTTCCGGTTCCGGCGAAAGAATCTGCTCAACGGCCCGCATGCTAAGCTCGTCTTTTGCAATCGCAACGTAAAGGGCATCCGGGCTGTCAAAGCCGAGTCGCGCAGCAAGAACTTCAAGTTTTGTTGCCGTTTTACCCAGGCGAGCCAATTCCTTATCGAGTCTGTCGCGTCCCAGAGCAATCTGCTCGGCTTGCTGTTGCGCATTGAACCACTGTCGCACCTTGGTCCGTGCCCGAGGCGTTGCCACAAACCCGCTTTCCGGATTAGCCCAATCGCGCGACGGCCCACCTTTTTTGGCGGCAATGATTTCGACTGTTTGGCCTGTTTTCAGTTTCGTATTTAACGGAACCATCACGCCGTCAACTCGCGCTCCGCGACAGTGATGTCCGAGCTGTGTGTGAACGTGATAGGCAAAGTCAATCGGCGTCGATCCTTTTTGCAATTCCAAAACACGGCCTTGAGGCGTCAAGACGTAAATATCTTCATCGGCAACACCGACCGCTTCCGGTCTTTCTTCAACATCCGAATGCCAAGCAATAAGCTGCCTGAGCCAAGCTACCCGTTGTTCTTCGGCTTGACCGCCCTTTGTTTTTTCCGAATTACCGTTTTCCTTATAACGCCAGTGTGCCGCCACACCCATTTCTGCAAATTCGTGCATCTTGTGCGTACGAATCTGCACCTCTAAAGGGCGCCCGTCTTGGCGAACTACCACGGTATGAAGCGACTGATATCCATTCGGTTTCGGATGGGCAATGTAGTCGTCATATTCCTTGCTGAGTATGCGACTGTTTTCTTGCACAAGACTTAAGACTTCGTAACACTGCTCAACCGTATCGACAATGATGCGAATCGCATCAATATCAAAAAGCTCTTCGAACTTTAAGTGCTTACGCTGCATCTTCCGATAAATCGAATAAATGTGCTTGGGCCGTCCGCTCACATCCGCCTTAATGCCGTGTTCTGTCAAAAATTTCTTAAATAAGGCAATGGCCTCATGAATCCACTTGACACGCTGTTCATGTGTTTGAGCCAAGTGATCGGCAATCTCGGCGTATTCCTTCGGGTGCGTGTACCGAAACGATAAATCCTCCAATTCCCACTTCAGTTGCCAAAGCCCTAATCGATTGGCCAGGGGGGCATAGATAGCAAGCGTCTCTTCGGCATACCCGACTGCCGCACTCGAAGGCTCTTTTTCATTGGAAAAAAATCGTAGCGTTTGGACGCGACTTGCCAAACGCAGTACGACAACCCTCAAATCTCGGCACATCGCCAGAAGCATTTTACGGAGCGCTTCTGGCTGATAAACGGCCTTGGCGTTTTTATTTTCATTTCGGGCTCGCTCGCTTGTGACAACAAGCCGACGCATATCTTGGACAAGACGCAAAACTGCTGGACCGAATTTTTTTTCAATCCACTCATCAGCGTTTTCTACATAAAGATGAACGCTAAATAAGTATGCAGCTGTCAGTAAATCACCGTCCTCATTCAATCCCTTAAGGATGGAAGCCATTCCGTCCGAATGCGCCAAACGCGGCTCCCCGGAATTGAGAACCTGTCCGGCATACAACGGTTCGACAAGACTGCGAGCCACTTGCCAATCTTTGACGGTGGGAGCCGCAAACTCTTTGGATTCGGTCATGTTTTTGCTACGTCTTTGTTTTTATGCAAACCATCGAAGTGTTCATTTTAACGAACATGCTTTGTCGCCCTGCCAGTTTCTCGACAACCGTTTGTAAGCAATTGCGTCTTTCCCAACGATCCTAAAGACCGGAGTTCGTACATATTTGCGAACACATCCCCTTACGATAGGCCGTAATTGACTAAGCGGGAAAAGTTGTGCTCGCAATTAAACGAAAAAAGCCTCGTGTCCAAAAACAAACACGAGGCCGAATAAAGAAAATACTCCGAATCTACATGCCGATTAATAGCACCATTACCACAATGACACCGATTGCGACGATATTGATGATGATACCGGCGCGGAGCATATCGACGATGCGAAGCTTGCCGGTACCGAACACAATCGCGTTAGGCGGCGTTGAAATCGGCAAAATAAACGCTGCGGAAGCTGCTAGTGCCGTCGCAAAGAGCACAGGCTGAGCCGGAAGATTAAGAGCCGAGCACACGGCAGCCAGAAGCGGCATCATCATCGCAGCTAAGGCCGTATTGGACGTCACGCCCGTTGCAAAGGTCACGAGTGTTACGACACCCAAAAGCAGTGCCCAGAAAGGAGCCCCTGAAAGCACCGTCACTTGCGAGCCGATCAGAGCCGCAACACCGGTACTTTGAATAGCCGCTGCAAGCGAAAGTCCGCCGCCGAACAATAAGAGGACGTCCCAACTGATTTCACGATTGGCCGTCTCCCAGTCCATCGCCGTCTCGCCCTTGTCGTCAACGGGGATCAAGAACGAAACCACGCCCATCATCATCGCAATAACGGCATCGTTTAAGAATCGGAACGGACGCACTCCGTCCACCTCAATTCCGCGAATCGCAGAACCTGAGAACCACAAAATCGCCGCGATCAAAAAGCAAAGACCGATTGCAACCTCGCCTCGGCTCATCTTGCCCATGCCCGCCAGTTCCTTCTTGACCCATTCGCGTCCGCCCGGGACCTCTCCTCCCATATCACGGAACATGATATTGGCCAGTACAAAATACGCCACAAGGAACATCACAACGGCAACAGGAACGCCGACCTTCATCCAATCAACAATGGAAACGGTCGTACCGTACGTTTGCTCCATAAAGCGCATGTAAATGCCGTTCGGGGGAGAACCGATTAATGTGGCCATTCCGCCGATGGAAGCCGAATACGCTAACGCAAGCAACAAACAAAGCGTAAAACGATGTTCGCGTGCAGCCGCGTCTTTGTCATTGGGGTCGTTCGTCGAATGCACGAGGTTAATCAGGGCAATGGCCACCGGAACCATCATCGCCGCGCACGCCGTGTTGCTCATAAAGGCCGAAAGCGTACC
>DHJT01000057.1:0-2728 GCA_002404465.1 Sutterella sp. UBA4713
GCCGTAAGGGGCCATTTTCAAAGCAGTCTGTGCCATTTCTCACCTGATTTACACGGAGTTTTTATTTTTTGGAATTATACGTGCGATAGCCGAAACCTCTCGGGTTTCCAAGTGAATTTCCTCTGTGTACCAAGACAAAGTCGTCCTCTGAAACAAAGGAAAAGGGGCTTCTGTTTCCTAAAAGCATCATCCAAGTTTTGAATACGCTTCACAGATACTTGACCGAACATCGGGTTCGTCGATTGCGCATCGGACAAAGAAATTGTCTTGTAGTCCTCTTACAAAACAAAAACGTTTTCAGAATCCGGCGCTCGCCTATTCTTATAAATCGGGATGCGGTCTGCAGGGTTCTTGCCTGCCGTATATAAGTATGGCGCTACCCAGGGCGTGATTTTGACCATTTCAGGTGCAATTGTCGTACGGAAATATTCGCAAGCCTGTTCGGCCAGGTGTGAGGCCAATTGTGCATGTGTGTTCTTACGGGCAATGACGTAAACCTCGCGCGAAGCGACGGGGGCCGGCATAGGCCGGATGTCGACGTGTTTTGCCAGATTCGGGTGCTGTAGGAGCGTTGTCGGGCGTGTTAACGCCCACCCGGCACCGTTTGCCACATATTCGAGCAAGAGGGCATTGATGTCGACTTCAAACCGATAGACGAAATTCAACCCGAGCTTGCTGAAAAATTTTTCCTGAAGTTTGCCGCCGGAGTTTTGTTTATTGTACTGAACGATCGGAAGTCCCGAGTACTGCAAGCGCTCCCACGTCAGTTTTTTCGGTAGCGACGTTCCCTTCGGAAGAATGATGATCGAGGGCTCGCGAAAAATAAAGTGGCGATCCAAGTCGTTACGATTGGAGAAAGGATCGGGGACGACGGCCGCATCAATGATTTCGTGATCGAGTAGCCGCAACAAATATGAGCTGATGCCCGTCAGAACCGACACGGTCGAGTAGTCCTTACGAATTTTCTCGATGACAGGCCAACTCATCGTGCGGGCAATCGATTCGACAAAGCCCACACGTAAAGGAGACAACAAGGCGTTATTGACGCGAAGTAGGTTCAATTGCTCGTCAACACGCACAAGTTCTTCTGCCAAAAAATGATACAGAGACGATCCTGCCGTCGTTACTCGAACGGGACGGACCGAACGGTCAATCAGAGAGACTTTCAGATGCTCTTCTAACTCGGCAATGGTGCGCGAGACAACACTTTGGCTGATTTTTAAACGTTTGGCTGTTTGTGTGAAACTTTTGGTGTCGCACAAGAGGCAAAAAATCTTCACCCGCGTTTGAAAAAGTTCAAGCGCAATATCGGCACTTTTGATTGGTGTCACCATCGGTTTCTCCCTGGCAGTAAATCGGAGGATACCGAAAAAACCGCATGAAAACTATTTCAAATAGGCGGCAATACCGGTAAACATCATGTGGCTTGAAAGGGCCGCAAGAATCAGCCCCGTGATTTTTGAAAGCATCGAAATGCCGCTACGACCGATTAAACGCTTAATCTCAGCCGAAAGATACAAAAGTACACCGACACAAAACGATGCCGCAACAACGGCAAGGGCGGTTAAAAGGCGCGCAGAAAGCGACGTTGTTTCCGTACTCATCACAACGAGGGCACCGACCGAACCCGGTCCGAGAGTCACGGGAATGGCAAGCGGGACGACGGCCAGATCCATCACGGAGCGCTTTGTCGCGGGAAGTTCGAGTTTGCCGTTGACAAGTGAAACACCGGAAAGAAATAAAAGAGCGCCTGCGCCGATTCGAAAAGCATCGACCGTAATGCCGAGTGTGTCAAAAATCGTCATGCCGGCGAAAAAGAGGATCAGACTGATGACAATGACTGCAATCGTGATGCGTACGGCAAGTGCATGGCGCACTTGAACGGTTTCGTTCTCCGTCATAGCCAGGAAGACCGCGATGATGAAAAACGGCGTGAGGATGAAGAAGAACTTCACAAAAACGGCGAAGAATTCAGAAAAGGGCATAGCAAGAAATAGGGGAAAAATATTCCCGAGAATCGCTGAAAGGGGGAGGATTTTAGCGACTCTCGGGAAATAAGCTGGCTTTTCGCTATAAATTAAAAGAACAAAGCTCGAATTGCGAAGGCAAAAACGACGTTGGCGAATGTGGCCACTAAGCCCGGTAGCAGATACGAGTGATTAATCACGAGTTTTCCGATTTTCGTCGTTCCCGTTTCATCGAACGCGACACCGGCCAAGAGGACTCCCGTTGAAGGGATCACAAAGTAACCGCACACGGCCGGGTACATGCAAACGAGCGATAAGGGATCGATGCCGAGAGAAAGACCCAGAGGCATTAAGGCCGCAACCGTCGCACCCTGTGAATGCGTTAAGGCTGACACAAAGAAGAGGGCGAGGGCAAAGAGCCAGGGTGCTCCCTGAACGACGGCAGCGACCGTCGTCTTGATGTACGGAAGGTTATTGGCAATCCACGTATCGCTCATCCAGGCCAAACCGAAGACTGTCACAACACCCATCATGCCGGCACGGAATACCGACGTGCGAATGACTTCATCAGGTTTTGCTTTGCAGAAAATCACCATCAGGGCCGAGACAACGAGCATGATAAGTTCGATCATGTGCGTCATCGAGACCTGAGAGGCTTTGCCTGCGGCATTGGTTACGTGCGGACGCAACTCAGGGAACGTGCCGACGAGAACGACCGTCACGGCCGCGAGCAAAAAGAGCACGACGGAGAATTTGGCTTG
>DHJT01000057.1:2810-6302 GCA_002404465.1 Sutterella sp. UBA4713
CGGCTTTAATTTTTTCCTGGTACTCGGGGTCGTCGGCAAGTTCTTTACCCTTCTTGCAAACGGCAGCTGCTCCGACCATAAGGCCGGCAAGCACGGCAGGACCGACAATCGCGAGAATCGTCATCACGGTAACGCCCGAGGCTCCCAAAAGCGCGACCATCGCTACGGTCGCCGCCGAAATCGGGGAAGCGGGAACGGCGTGTTGTGAGGCAATGACGGAAATGGAAATCGGTCGTTCGGGACGAACGCCGGCTTCGCGCGCCACTTCCGCGATCACGGGCAGAATCGAGTACAAGACGTTACCGGTGCCTGCCATGAAGGTAAAGACGAAGGCAATGATCGGGGCAACGAACGTGACGGCTTTGGGATTGGCACGTAAGAGTTTTTCGGCAATACGCACGAGAAAGGCCATGCCGCCCGAACTCTGTAAGGTCGAGGCGGCCAGCACGACGCTCATCATGATGAGCATGACGGCAATCGGGGGATTGGCAGGCGCCAAGCCGAAAATAAGAATGAGGGCGAGTAAACCAACGCCGCCGCACATACCGAAGAAGACGCCGCCGAAGCGCGCGCCCAAAATCATCGCGAAAATGACGATGAGAAATTCGTAGAAAAACATCAGTACTTACTCCTTTGGTTACCCGGGGGTAATCGCTCTGTTGTCGGGTTGTTTTTGTGCGACTGCCCCCGTTTTATTACTTGGCGCCGATGGCTTCGTCGACGGTTTTGTTTAAAAGGACGGAGGCGTCTTCAAGTTGTTGACGGCGTTCAAGTAAGACGGCTTCATCGGCCTTAATCGCTTCTTCAATGAGGTCAAGTTGGCGCGTGACTTCTGCCGGATGCGTTCCGCCGATGATGCGTTTTTCCATGACGACACGTTTGGGATCAAGGGCCTCGGCAACGAGTTCATCCGTGAGCTTCGTTTCAAAGCCGAAAAGCGCTTTTGTTGCGGTATTGACGGATGCGCGGTCAATGTCCGCACTGGTTTTCTTCGCGTCGCACATGGCGGCAACCACATGCGCAATGATTTCATGGGCTTCGCGGAAGGAAATGCCGTCGTGACGCACAAGGTAATTGGCAAGTTCGGTTACGGTGCAAAAGTTCTTTCGGGCATTGTCGAGCATGCGCTCTTTATTCACGGAAAGCGTATTAATCGTCACGGTCAGAAGGGCAAAGTCCGCTTCCATTTCCGACAAGGCCGTGTAAAAGTAACGCGGCGTTTCCACACTCGTGTCCCGGCAGTGCGAGAAGATGACGTTTTTCATCGCGTTGTAAACGGAAATCGCAAAACCTTCCATGTGAGCGGCCTTGGCTTTGACGTGCTCGAACGTGAAGGGGTTTTTCTTTTGCGGCATGATCGAGGAACACACGGCGCAACTGTCGTCGACTTCGATGTAGCCGTACTCGGGGGTTGCCCAGTTGTAAAAATCAAGCGCCGTGCGGCTCATCGTCATGGCCGTTTGCGATAAGGTCGTTACGATTTCAAGGAGATAATCGCGGCTTGCGACGCAATCAAGACTGTTTTGCACAGGGCCGTCAAAGCCTAAGAGTTTGGCCGTGTAATTGCGATCAATCGGGAAAGAAGTCGATCCCATGGAGCCGCCGCCGAGCGGGCACAGATTAAGAGCTTTCCACGCACGGGAATACCGATCGTAGTCGCGCGAGAGGGCCGAAAGGACGCCCGAGAGGTAGTGGGCAAGCGTGATGGGCTCGGAGGGTTGCATGTGCGTGTAGCCGCTCATGACGGTCTCAAGGTTCTTACGTGCAAGCGCAATGTACGCTTTGCGAAGCTCGAGGAACATTTCCGAGAGCTTTAAATACACCTTGCGCGTATCAAAGCGAATTTCGGTTGCAAAAAGGTCGTTGCGAGACCGAGCCGTATGCTGCTGACCGCCCACCTCAAGGCCCGTGAGCTTAATGAGGTAGCGCTCCAAGTTAAAGTACAGGTCTTCGACATTGGGGTTGATTTCAAAAGTCGGATGGTCTTTTTCGCTTTCGATTTGACGAGTGGCGGCAAGGAGCTTTTGAGCGACGTCTTCTTTGATGATGCCGGTTTTAGCCAGCATCAGAATATGCGCTTTGTTGATATCGAGAATCGTGTTGTACGAGCGCTTTAAGTCGCCTTCGATGGCCGGGCGAATCAGATATTTGACAACTTCGGCGGCAGGTGCTTTTTTTATCTTGCCGCGCTGAACGGTTTCTGACATGGTTTGAATCCTTTTCCCGGAACGGGATGTGTCTTTGGAGGGGTTAGACGAGGGGAATTTTCCTAGGGAAAAGAGCGTATGCAAAATACAATGCCCTAAGAGGTTTAGTATTATGCGTTTTTAAGATTATGCGCTAGATGCATAATCTTTTTCCTTTACGCGAATAAATGTGTGATAAGAGTGCTTTCGCTGATTTTTTCACTGCTACGGTACCGTCTTTCCTGAACGGCTGAGGAAGGTTTCGGCGGTTTTCGGGCCCGAATATTTGCGAAAACTAAGGGGTCTTTGCTTTTGCTGAGAACCTCGGTTGTACGAGAAAGACCCGACAACGGTTAATGAGCTGAACGTGACGGTCTTTGATGTCCCGTTCCTAAAGGGGGCTTGACAAAAGAACTTGGAAGACGGCAACCGAGGAAAGCGGCGTGCCTTCAACGGGCTAAAAGGATTTTGCTCTTTGTGCCGGCATAAGCCGGTTCGTAAGGCATCCTTTCTGAAGTCATCGGTTTCCTGCTCGGGAGCGTTTTGGTGTGCTACAGATCTATTTTGTGCTTCTGCAGCAGTTTCTCTTGTTATTCTTTGAAGGCGTCCAGGGCCTCTTTAACGTTCGAGCAGTTCTTTTTAAACGACTCGCGTGCTTTGCATTCTGCTTTCGACGGAGTTTTACGTGTTTCCTTTTTCGGTTGTTCGAGTCGAACGTCAAAAGGAAAGCCGCCGGCGCGAAGCGATTGGCGGAGAAAAACGTTAATTGCTCCGGTTAAAGTAATGCCGAGTTCCTCATAAAGGGCTTCACACTCTTTTTTAAGTTCACTGTCCATACGGACGCAAAAATTGGTTGTTTTCGGCATGAAGTCGCTCCTCGAAAAGATTGTGCATTATACATACAATGCTATGCAACGCATGTGTGATTGACAAGGAGTCTTAGCTGTTGCGGTGTTTCGAAATGTGCGCGACGCATCCGAATCCGAACGGGTACGGAGCAAGTTATCCGGTTTAAAAGAGTCGTGTCGGATGCCACATGACGGGAAGCGAAGGGCCTTCGTGAATTGTCAGATCTGAGGCCGGCCGGTTCGTATCTGCCGCTGAGACCGCAAAAGCTCCTTGCAGAAAAAAGCCCCGAAAACAGACGATCTTTGTCTGTTCCAGGGTTGTCAAAATCAACCGTCCTTTACTTTTCGGCAGGTTTTAAGGCGTTGTGAGACTTGAGCATTTTGAGAACTTTATTCACAGGCAATGCCTTCGCGGTCTTGCCGTTAAAGCCCTTTACGTCTTTAGCGGCAAAAAGCGA
>DHJT01000044.1 GCA_002404465.1 Sutterella sp. UBA4713
TGGAATTAAAACGAAATAGTATTTTAGGTTTTTATAGAATTTAAAATACTAAAAAGACACTGAAAGCTCGAGAGAAAACTAAAAAATTTTTGCTGCCTTACAAAGAGAAAACTCGTGTGATTTCAAGACGCTACTCAATAGAAAAAAAGCCGGATTAAAAGAAAAAACGCAAAATAAAGACGTCAAACATCCGCTTGCCTTGCGCACACCATCAAGGTAAAAGGAAAATAGGCGCAGCCATGCCGTCATAAGAATGCCGGAAAGTCTTGCACATCCGAACACTGACATCGTGCTTTCCGATCCCGAACGAGCGAATTCATCACGCATCAGTCACGAGAAACTAAGACTGCAACAGGCATCTTATGCGGCACAAACGGCGCTCTCGTAAAAAATGAGACTGAACAAATTGCGCACATGCAGTACGGCAGCGAACACTCAAAACAATCGAAAAAAGTTCCGCAACTCCGCGAAAAGAAAAGTACAGTACGTTTTTTTATAATCATTTTGACTATTACCAACCGATAGACAGCATCTATCGAAAAAACGCCAACGCAGAAAACGAATTATCCACATTTCCTCCGGGAGCAGAGCGCCCCTTTTTGTGCTCAAAAAACAAGCATTGAAAGACAGCAACCAAAGTCAGCCTGTCGTCAAAAGAAATGTTAAGCTTCATATTCGAACTGTTATGTCACGTTTCAACTCGAATAATACGTTTTAAACAGTTCAAAACCGCGAGAGAGCAGTGTGAAGAGCTCTCCTTTTAAACGAAATTAGGCCCGAACCGGCCTTGACAAATCACGCTAGGATTACTAACATAAAAGTAACTGTTATACATATTAATTGTTAGGAAAATAACGATATGAGACCTTCCGTTGCGGTAGAAGAATCTTTGCAAGTGCTCGGTCGCAACATAAGATCGGCCCGACTCAAGAGGCGCCTCCCCCAGGAGGTGCTCGCCGAACGTGCCGGCATCGGATTGAGCACGCTCACGAAGATAGAAAAAGGCAATTGCGGAGTGGCCATTGGAACTGTGGCCTCCGTCATACAAGCGTTAGGGATGGGGCTGCCCTTTTCGGAAATTTTGGCGAACGATGCAATGACGCAAGCGTTTGAAGAAGAAAATCTCCCGAAACGGATCCGTAGCACGATGAAAAAAATTTAGACCCTATGACGAAAATTTTTTCGGTAAGTCTTGTCCTGGGCAAAACTGTCTTTACCGTCGGTCAATTCGCTCGAAACGCAGAAAAGAAAAAATCCGCACCCCCTACTTTGGCCTTTCGGTACGATCCGAACTGGCTGAAGATCGGTTTTTCCCTGGGGACGGATCTTCCGCTTAAATCTTCCGTCCAACCTCCCGAAATCAAGCAGACTGTAACAAATCGTTACCACGAACCGGTGTACGGATTTTTAAGAGATCATCTACCGGGAAATTGGCTTATGTTGCCGTCCGGGGAGCCTGTTTGTCCGACAAACTCGGTCGACGTTTTTTTTGCGAAACCGCCTTCCCTACGATTTTCCTCCCTCTTTCTCGGTACCAAGTGCCCGAAAGAAGAACCCTCTCCGATTCTCACGAAACAATTAACCGGTAAACTCACGCGAGCGACGGAAAGCTTTTTTCGCGATCCGTCTCGACTCAATTCAGACGAAATCGGCCTCATTAACAGCCTCGGGAGCACATTCGGCGGTACGAAAATTAAGTTCTGCGTTCGTTCGGAAAAATCGCCAGAAACCGAGTACGTCCTAAGGCCTCGCAATCCGAACTCGCAGGTCGACGAGCCCCTTTGGGCAGCAGTTTCCATGACCCTGGCCAAAAAAGCAGGAATCAATGCGCTCTCCGGGCGCTTTATTCCGAGTCTCGGTTATTTAGAAGAACGATTCGATCGAGTCGACGGCACACCCCTTTTCTGCCTTTCGGCAGCAACTCTCGGAAAACCGCAAAGTAATTTAGCGGCCCTGACATGGCTCGATATTGCCGATATCCTCAATCGGGAAGGGACCTCTCCCAAAGAAGACTTACGCGAACTTTTTGCGCGTCTTGTATTTGATATCGCTGTATTAAATAGTCGGGATACACCGGAGAACATCTGGTTTTACAGAAAAGACGGCGGCTGGAAGCTTTGCCCACTTTCTTATGCCCTTTCTAAGCCCTCATCGCTTCCGTTCCGAACTTTGCAAACGGCCGTGGTCGGGAAAAACACACTTGCAGACCCGAACACGGCCCTGTCAGTTGCACGTTACTTTAATTTAAGCGCACGCCAAGCAAAGGAAATTGTTCTCAATACGTTGCGAACGACGTGTGAGTGGGAGAGTACGGCACGCTTTTTCGGAGCTTCTCCCCGAGAGTGCGCTTTGATGCAAAGCGCTTTCGCGGCCGAGACGGTCTGATGCCGAAGCTTCTTTACAGGAAACATCTCCCGAAACGAGCCACATCGTATCGGTTTGTTCAAATTGCCGTGCCAAGTGTAAAAGCACTTGTTCTTTTTTCGCATCAATACCGCCTTTGCGGGCAATCCAAGCCGACAAATCTCGACGCGATTCCAAAATATCGTTTCGGTAGACAATCAGGATAAAGGTTGCAACAAGGCGCGCCTCTTCCGATAGCGATCCGCTAAGTCGTTTAATTTCCTCAGCCGAATCGGCATCCAAACCGAAGCGACATAACGACATCGCTCGACACGGAATCTGCAGACGCGATAAATTCACGAAAGCCGACTTGAACGTCACAAACGGCGAACGAACCAACTGACGAAAACCCGATGTTCTAATCATTTTCCCCTCGTCAAAAAAAATCCACTTCCGACACCCTGAATTTTAAAGGATCGGGCAGATCAGGATCATCGGAAGATCCCGTTATTTAACGATCTTTCTACTTGAATCATAAGGAGAATTTCACAATGACCCAATGATCTTTATAAATTATGTTGAGCCTTCGGTGTGAACACAAGATATAGCAATCGGCCCGACCTCGCTTCAAGATTTCGTACGGGAAAACAAGCAAACCGCGGATCATCAATCGGGCGCGATTTGATATAGATCAAATTACAAAAGCCGCGCACCATTGAAAGACATCGAAAATTCCCTTCATTTTCAAAGGCGTCTTTGCCGGCTCCATCGCAAGAGCACTCTGCAGGCGCTGCAGGTTGCGTCTACTACATTCTTCCCCGCATCAAAAAGGGGCGCGATACAATTCATCGGGCAGAAACGAAACGGAAAATTTCAGAAATGAGCACACGTGCTCCGAGTTTGACACCCCCTTCACCATGGAGACTTTGATGTCCGATTCAGAAAACTTGATCCACCGCTTTTTGCGTTACGTTGCCGTCAGTACCCAAAGTAACGGCAGCGTAGCCGACGTCCCGAGCAATCCGAACGAATTTGAGTTGGCAAAGCTCTTGGCAACGGAACTGACGGCTATGGGCTTGACAAACATTGAGATTTCCGAATTCGGGTGCCTGACGGCAAAGCTTGCGTCGAACCTACCCGATGGCATAAAAGCTCCGTCCATCGGCTGGTGCGCGCATATCGATACGGTCGACTGCGGATTAAGTCCGGACATTCACCCGCATCTTGTCAGAAACTACGACGGAGGTGATATTTGTCTTAATGCGGAAAAAGAGATTTGGTTACGAAAATCCGAACATCCGGAACTTAACCCTTATGTCGGAGACGACATCCTTGTGACCGACGGAACATCGGTTCTCGGTGCCGATAACAAAAGCGGTGTTGCCGTCATCATGGAAGCGCTTTCCGTCGTCACCGGCGAAAATCGTTCGCACGGAGACATTTACGTTGCCTTCGTGCCCGATGAAGAAATCGGACTGAAAGGCTCAAAGCGTCTTGATCTCACAAAATTTCCGGTCGATTTTGCCTACACCGTCGACGGAGGCGAACTCGGCGAAGTCGTTTACGAGACGTTTAACGCCGCCGAGGCCGTTGTCACCATTTACGGTATTTCCGCTCACCCGATGGCATCCAAAGGCGTCCTCGTGAACCCCGTTTTTGTCGCACATGACTTTATTGCCCTTTTAGACCGTACCGCCACACCCGAATGCACCGAAGGTCGCGAGGGCTTTATTCATCCGAAGTCCGTTACGGCAGGGGCCGCGAAAGCCGTGATCCGGCTTAACATTCGCGACCACGACAAAGCGCGCTTCGAAGCGAAAAAAGCCTTTTTACAACAAGCACTTGCCTTCTTAAAAGTCCGCCACCCGCGCGCAAAGATGTCGCTGACGATAACCGACATTTATGCCAATATCGCCGATGCGATTACGCCGGAA
Source organism: Sutterella sp. UBA4713 (assembly GCA_002404465.1). Taxonomy (GTDB): domain Bacteria; phylum Pseudomonadota; class Gammaproteobacteria; order Burkholderiales; family Burkholderiaceae_F; genus Duodenibacillus. The sequence goes on from DHJT01000044.1 coordinate 4,278, forward strand.
AAACGCGCCGCCGTGGACTTACTTCTTGATGCCCTTGAGGACCTGGGAATTGAAGCTAATATCGTCGCCATGCGACCCAAAGTCCCGCTTCAAGTGTATGTATAAATCTTAAGCCTTGACGGATTCAATCTTGCAGACAGAGAGCAATTCTGCGACCGATTCTGCCGAGTCAAAGAG
>DHJT01000013.1 GCA_002404465.1 Sutterella sp. UBA4713
CTTCTCTTTGTTAATGCGAATTCTCACGTCAGCCGGTGCGGCAAAACGCGCATCCGTGGCTTCGCGCAAGAAAATACATTGAGTTCCCTTGTTTTGTTCCGAAAGGGCTGCTAGGTCCGCGATAAGCGAAAATCGCGTTCCGTCGTACAGGCTCGGGAGTGATACAAACATGCGCCGCGGCTTTTTTTTGAATGCTTTTTGAGCCAAGTCGATCAGTTCCATGGATATTTCGGCAAAGTGCTCGTTTCGCATCACGAGGTGTGCGTTCAAAAATGCATCGCGACGCTTATCGCAACCGTGAATCCAGACGCAAGAGGCCTCGTCGGTTAGATGCTCGGCGATAAGACCGGCAAGAGCATCGCCGCTTCCCAAAAGTTCAATCGTGCGATAGGTCAGGGCAAAATCCATTGTGTTTTGAAAATCGCTGTTTACCATGGGTTTTTCTATCCGAGGTTTGTTTTGATGACGGCACGATATCTGGAATCGGTACGAAAGAACTTTTCGAATCGGGGGTTTTGATCTTGCGTTTTCGACAACGCGTTTTACTAGATTTTGTGGTTCCCGAGGGCTTTGACGTCAAAAAAACGGGGTATGCGCCCCTTTTCCGGATGCTAAAGCGTGGATCAAAGTGCGGATTTGACCTCGGGACTTATTTGTGCTTGCGCAAACGTTACTCGCGGTAACGGTCGAATTTTTTCGCTGAGGAAGCTTGACATTCGGTTTGACCGCTTTTCAGGTCTTATTCGAACCTTTTCAGAGGTCTGCGTAGACGGGTATGCAATTTCCTAAAGCCCCTGTCACCTCTTTTTCACGCGCCTCAAATTCCTCAATCAGGCGTTTACAGAACCACTGAATGAATACGCGGATGCGTCGCGTATGCCAGCCGGCAGACGAACAGACGCTATAGGAGGAGCATGCTGACAGATGCCATCCGTCCAAAATAACACGGAGTTGCCCGGATGCAATTTCCTTGGCACACAGAGATAGGGGAAGACTCGTTGTCACGCCGTACCCGTTAAGGACGGCGTTTTTAATCAAGAGAAGATTGCTTGTTTCAATTGTGTTTTTGTACCGTGCTGTGTGTACCAGACCTTTAAAATGCAAGAGTTCTTCGGTTTTCTTTTTACTTTGCCCGCTGTAGATAAGGCCTGTGTGATCGATTAGATCCTGCGGTTTAACCGGTTTTGCGTGTGTACGCAGGTAGGCTGCAGAGGCGACGGGAATGTAGACGGATCGTCCTTGGGCAAGGCAGTGTATGCCGTTTTCTGCCGTCCTTGCGCAAGTGACGACAATATCGACGGCGCCGCATAGGCACTCTTCGATTAAAGAGCTCTCGGATAGTTCAAAGTCGATATGCGGATACATCGCTTGGAAGTCGGCAAGAATCGCGATCAAGTTCTCGGGGGTCAGATTCGGCGGGATGCTCAGTTTAATCGTGCCGGACATTGTGTCCGTATCGTTTGCAATCTGCTCTAAAAATGTCGCATGCGCCTTTAAAACGGGAGCGGCATTTTTGGCAATCCGTCGGCCTTCTTGCGTCATGACGACCGGGCGTTCCGTACGGCAAATCAGTTCCTGTCCGAGCGTTTTCTCAAGACCGGCAATTAATCGACTGATTGCGGACGGATCGACACCGAGCCTGACGGCAGCTTCGCTTAAAGATCCCGTGCTTTCCACGGCGCACAGGGCTTTCCATGCATTCAGATTAAAACGCTGATCCACCGGGAGCCTCCGAAAAATCCGAGTGATTGGGCGAGCATAAAAACGAATTTGCAAAATTGCAAAATCAATTGGCATTTTTTTTAAATTTTTTCTCCGCTAAAGTGCATTATGTTCACGTCGAAGTTTCTTACTCGGAGTAACACATGACTGACACAACAAGCGTTGATATCCCGCTTTCCGGCCTAACGGACACGGGAGAACGTGACGAATTTTTCTACCTATGTGCCATTAATCGCGCGACTTTAGTGATTAACACGGCGCAAGGATTGGTCGCGCCGGAAAAAGCGCGTGTTTATGCGCATGCCATTGACGAAGTGACCAGACACGGCGTGCGCACCGATCGTGTCATCAAATTAGAACCGCAATTGACGGCGATTGCCGGTCCTGAAATCACGGAATTGCACGTCGGGCGATCCAGTCAGGACATGCATTCAACCTATCGCTTGGCAATGCTTCGCGATGATGTGCTTGCCGTTCACAAGGCTTTGTCCGGCGTGATCGATGACTTTACAGCGTCGGCGGAAAAATACCGTGATGTCGTGGTTCCCAACTACACAAACGGTGTTGCTGCACAGCCTAATTCCTTGGGTCACTATCTTTTAGGGATTTCCGACGGTCTCATCCGCGATCGAAATCGACTCGAGGAACTGTATCCTCGCGCGAATCGTTCCTCGATGGGCAGTACGGTTTTAAACGGCACCGGTTGGCCCTTAAATCGTCGCCTCATGGCCGAGAAATTGGGCTTTGACGGCATCATTGAAAACGCGTTTGATGCAACACAAGGCGCACCGGTGGATTTGCCCTTGGAATTTACGCAAATCATGCAATCGATTGCTTTGCATACAGCGACATTTATTCAAGATGTGATGGTGCAATATGCGCAACCGCGTCCCTGGATGATTCTTGCCGAGGGAGACGATACGACATACGTCTCTTCTGCGATGCCGCAAAAACGCAATCCCGGTCTGATGAACAACACGCGGACTATGGCGAGCCGCGTGGCTTCGGGGGCCGTTGAAGCGGCGCTTCTGATGCATAACCTCACATCCGGGATGCAAGATGCCAAGAATGTCGATAGTCGGCGTGCGGTTTCCGATAAAACACAAACGATGTTAGCCGGGCTCTCGAAGATTTTGAAGTCTTTGAAGGTCAATCCCGATCGGGCTCTTGAAGAGTTAAACAGCGACTGGACAGCCACACAGGAAGTGGCCGATGAATTGATGCGGCGTTATCACGTACCGTTTCGTATCGGACACCATGCGGCAAGTGCCATGGTCACGTATGCCCGTGCCAACAATTTGACACCGCTGACATTTCCTTACAGCAAAATGGCCGAGCTCTTTACCCGGGAGACCGAGAAAGAATGGCACAAGGAAGTTTTCCCGATGAGCGAGGCGGAATTTAAGGCGGCTTTGGATCCGAAGTCGATTGTGACGGCGCGCGCCACCGAAGGCGGCCCGCAAAAGGCCAGTCTCGATCAGTTGTTCGCTATTCGCAAGGACTCTAATCGGAAAGCACAGGCGTTTCGATCGGCGGCGCAAGAGCGAATCCTCGACGCGTTAACAAAGCTTGAAACGGAATTTGCGTCCTATCTGAAGTAATCCGGCTGTCGCGTATCGCCCGGTGCGCGACATCGCCTGTCATAAAGCGCAATCGCACGAAGTAAACGGCGACGGCTTGCGTTTGCTACAGTGAAAGGAGTTTAGATCTCTTATTCTTTCTAATCGTTGCAAAAGGCCTTCAAAAAATGACCAGCTTCGGATAACATGACCGAATTGAGGGGCTTAGACCGGGGCTTCCTTCGATGAAAAATTATCGAAGACGGTGTCGTTTTTCGGGAAAAAGGGGACCTTTTCATGGA
>DHJT01000068.1:0-163 GCA_002404465.1 Sutterella sp. UBA4713
CATTTGGATGCTCACTATAGTAATTGATTTTTTCAGGTAGATCAGTGTAATCAGAGCGAATTTCAATATAGTGGTAATTTGGAATCAGACGGCCTTCCATGAACCAAGTTTCGAACCTCGGTTTCGGCATAACGGCCACCGAATTCGAAGACATAATCCACTT
>DHJT01000068.1:213-1999 GCA_002404465.1 Sutterella sp. UBA4713
GACATAATCCACTTAAGATTGCTCGCAACATCATTGCCTTCTAAGGCCACAATAAACTTGTATGCCAAATGGTCATAAAGAGAAATCGGATGGCATCGCCATTCTTCTTTCAAAACGCTATGCCCCGTATCTCCGCAATCCACAAGGGGATGCCCGAAATACTTTTCCATGAATCGGACGCGTTGAGGCTGATAAATAGCTCCCCGAAAAATTGCTTTATCTAATTTATCTTCGAAAGATCGTGTGTCTTTTAAGAAAATGAAATGTCGAACTTTGCCCAAATTAAGCAGTACTGCATTTGCAACATCCCCCTCAATTGGACGGCTCTTACAAATTGCCGGAAATTTCGGGACACTGGTGTTGTCTCCGAAGGCAGTTGCAATCTTGAGACTCTTATCGAAGTAGCGAACAACCTCATACGAGTCACGGTAGTACACACTTCCGATATTACGAATATCTCCGACACAACCTGCATCTGGAGGAAGAGCCGACAAGTTTGATAGTTTGTTGTAGTAATCAACCCGTTCGCGAATATAGCTCGCATCCGGTCGTGCTTCCCAGTCCTTTAGGAGTGACAGGAACTCTTTTTCCAGGAAAAAATTAGGAACGAAACTCCGAAATGTACTTCTTACGTAATACATCAACTTATTGTTTTTTCCATTCGGCAGCACCCTAAACTTCTGCAGGAAACTATGTAATTCCGTCCTGGTCATCTTATTTCTTTAAGCAAATCAAAAACCGTGTTTTTCGCATCTCAGCACGTTATCCAAATGGCCGCTATTTTCCTACTTTCTTCGCTCAAGCTCAATAGCATGTACGTATTTCAAATAAGCGCCTGTCGCCTTTGCTATAGAAATGGACAGTCCAAGATTTCCAGCAAGGAATCCTCTTTTAAGAAAAAAATGGCGAAGAAAGGACCAAATTCCATGGGCAAAAGGCGCCATAGGGCCGACTTTTCGTCCTGTTTTTGCAATTTCTTCAGCCCCCCAGCTCGCATATTTGCATTGCCGTGAAAACAAATCACTAAAATCTTTATAAGAAAAATGACGAATATGACAATCAAGATAAACGTGCTTTTTTCCTCTAATGCGTGTGTGAGCTTTTACAGGAGAAAAATTGGCGGTTCCTTTGTTGAACAGTCGAGCCACATAATCCGGATATTGACCCGCATAAGCTGTTATTTGATTTCCTATAAAGTTGTGTCTCCGCAATTCATAGACATCCGCCCCACCGAATCCCAATTGCAACGCCTTAATCGTTTTAATACTGTCGTCCTCGAGCCTCTCGTCAGCATCCAAATTAAATACCCAATCATGCTTACAATAAGGAAGGCCAAGAATTCGTTGAGGTCCATCTCCCAAAAATGGCTGAACAATGACAGTTGCCCCTTCTTCCTTAGCAATTTCCCGCGTTCGATCCGATGACTCTGAGTCAACGACAACCACATCATCACAAACTTCTTTCAGCGAGCGAATGCACGCCTGAATATTGTCTGCCTCATTGAATGTGATAATCAGCCCACTAATTTTGGGAAAGACTTTATTTGTGGGTTCAATAGTTTTTTTATCAGCACACACGGTGTGAACTGCTCCATAGTAGAACTTACTCAATCCAACATAATAGGGGAACCAAAGTCACTTGAACAGTCGATACAATAACGTCTTCGAAAATTTGTTTACCGTTGTTTATTCTGATGTTGTCTTTGCGTCAAACCATCGCTCTTTTGGCGATTTCTTGTGTCGCCATTGTCTTTTCTGGGAAATCTTTAGCCTCGGAAACTGAGGCC
>DHJT01000068.1:2059-5439 GCA_002404465.1 Sutterella sp. UBA4713
GACGTTTGGGAAAGAATTCGCAAAGGCTTTCGGATGCCGACACTCACAGGGCGTCGCGTCACAACTCAACTTCGCATTCACGAACGTATGCCGCAGTACATCGAACGGATGGCTCAACGTTCAAGCAAGTACCTTTACCACATCGTTGAAGAGGTTGAAAAACGTAATCTTCCGACTGAATTGGCACTGCTCCCCTTTGTCGAAAGTGCCTTCCAGCCGGAGGCCCTTTCGTATGCCAAAGCTTCAGGCCTATGGCAATTTACTGCTGCTACGGGCAATATTTATTCCTTACAACAAAATCTTTGGAAAGACGACAGACGCGACGTTTTAGAAAGTACCCGTGCAGCCCTAGATTACCTAGAAAAACTTTATGCACAATTCGGCGATTGGCAACTGGCGCTTGCGGCCTATAACTGGGGGGAAGGAAGCGTCGCCCGAGCGATTCGGCGCGCTAAAGCCCGAGGGCTTCCGGCAGATTATTCCCATTTAAGGATGCCGCGCGAGACAGCCAACTATGTGCCCAAACTCGAAGCCATCAAACGCATTGTTCTTAATCCTGAAAAGTATGGTATCAAACTACCGGAAATCGACAATGAACCGTATTTCGTACAGCTGACAAAGCAACGCGACATCAGTGTCGAAACGGCTGCCGACTTGGCGGAAATGGATCCGGACGAATTTCGGCAGCTCAATCCCGGATTTAATCTCCCGGTGATTGTGGCCAATCACAATTCGTCCTTCCTTTTGCCCTTAGAAAACTTAGACGTTTTCCTCGATAACCTTGCCAGTTGGGTCGATACCGGCAAACCCCTTTCGAGCTGGAAACTGCACCGTGTGAAGGTAGGAGAAACCACACCTTCGATTGCCGCCCTTTACAACATGACGGAAGAAGAACTCCTGCGTATCAATCACATCCCGAAGGGACGCAAAGTACTTGCCGGCTCCGCTCTCTTGGTTGCTGCCAATCCGACGGATACAGAAGATATTGAACTTGATGCTTTGCAGGCACGCCTTGCCCTTTCTGCCCCCGAAATAAGACGTGTTGTCTATCGTGTCAAAAAAGGCGATACCGTCTCTTCCATTGCGGACAAGTACGGCATCTCACAAGCATCGGTTCGAAAAACAAATCGCCTGCGCACCTCGATGATTCGCGTCGGGCAACGTCTTGTCCTAACGATTCCTCCCAAGGCAAAACGCACAAGGCGCATAGCTACCGCAAAGCACAACACACACGTCGTGCACCGCGGACAGACCCTCTATGAAATCGCTAAACAATACAAGACAAGTATTGCAAATCTTCGGAAACTCAATGACCTTGATTCCGTGCGAATTTACGTCGGTCAGCAACTGCGTATTCGTTAGCGGCGTTTGGTTTCTTGCGTCTTTTCGTTCTTCGCTTTCTTTCGGCATCCGGTACACAGGCCGTACAGCGAAAGGCTATGCCCTTGTAATTCAAAACCAAGCTTCTCGGCGATGGCCTTTTGCCGATTTTCAATTTCAGAATCGACAAATTCTTCAATCTTTCCGCATCGCACGCACACGATGTGGTCGTGGTGCTCGCCGTTATCAAGTTCGTAGGTCGCAAGATCTGTCCCCAAGTGACGTCTCACCAACAAGCCTGCCGTCTCAAACTGCGTGAGAACTCGATAAACTGTTGCCAAACCGACATCCAAATTTTCGGCTAGAAGCTTCTTGTAAACATCCTCGGCCGTCAGGTGCCGTACCGACGACCCAGAAGCCTTTAAAAACAACTCCAGAATACGCATCCGAGGCGTCGTCGCCTTAAGGCCGAAGCTTTTGAGCTCCTGCTGTGAAACACTTGCTGACGCTTCACTCATCGCACATCCCTCCAAAAACGCTGAATACGGCTATCATAGCGACTTAATCGGTCGGACGAATCCCATTTAACGATTTTCTATGAAAACACCGCAACTGATACTACCCTTTATCGCCGCGTGCTCCTTGGCACTTTCGGCCTGTAACTACAATAGCTATGTGTATCGGATTGACGTTCCGCAAGGGAACCTCGTCACCGAAGAGATGGCCGAGCAAGTGCACACGGGCATGACCCGCGAACAGGTGCATTTCCTTTTAGGTGAAGCACTTATCCAGAGCGATTTTCACGTAAATCGCTGGGACTACGTGTATTACTTTAATCCCAGACACGGAGATGTGCAGCTTCGCAAGTTAACGGTCTTTTTTGATAAAGACGCACGCGTTGAAAAAATCGTCAGTGATCCGCTACCGACAGAACAAGAAGCCGACGAAATGATTCTCGGTGCACAAATTGAATTAAAAAAGAACACGAAGGAATAACCATGAACGAACAGTTAAACCAACTCGAACAATCCGTCTCAAAGATTTTAGAAAGCTATCGCGCTCTTAAAATTGAAAACGAGGCCTTAAAAGCCGCTGTAGAAAATGCCCGTGCCGAAGCGCAAAACATTCAGGCCGAACGCGATCAACTTAAAAATGCCCAAGCCGCTTTTGAAGCAGAAAAAGCAGCTCGTGAAGCCCAACAAGCAGAGTTGGCGCACCGTCTGGATGCCATCATCGGCGCTCTTCAATCGGGAACGGAACACTAAGCGATTATGAGTAAGCTCACGCTGACAATCCTTAATCGGCAGTACGCCTACGATGTGGCGCCTGAGGATGAGCAGACGCTTAGGGCAGCAGCCGAACTCATTAATGCCCGTGCCAAGGAAATCCGAGGAGACTCGCGACTTCTGACGACCGAACGCATTGCCGTATCGGCTGCCTTGCAGATTGCTTTCGATTCCCTTCGCGGCAATATCGGAAACATTCCGGCAGATCCGGCAACATTGACTCGCGTAGCCACACTGCGCATGAAAATCGACGAAGCGCTTGACCCCGCTCTCAGCGATTAACTTAGGCTATTTCATAGAATTAGACCGACAGCCACCTGGATCTGTCGGTCTGATTCTTCTACTCTCTCAAACCCTTTCCTTTACAGCTGAAAGAACCTCGTCAACCGGAACATCAAGCCCCTTTCCTCCCAAAGTTGCACAACTATTCTCTCCGACTAAGGAAATATTTTCCAGCTTCGTATCCACCCAGATTCCGACGCAGGGGCGAGCTAAGGCAGCTGCCAAATGCATCAGCCCCGTATCGACACCGATGCCGATTTTGGCACGGGAAACAACGGCAGCCACAGCCGGAATCGACATGTGCGGAAGAACATGCACAAAAGGCATCTGACCTGCGATACGCAGAGCACGGATTTTTTCTTTTTCATTTCCCCAAAAAAGAACCGAATCCAATCCTTTCGTCCCTAGTTCTCGGGCAAGCGTTTCCCAGCGTTTTTCCGGCCAAATTTTTCTTTCTTGACTCGTACTAACGAAAAGTGCGGCATAGTTTTG
>DHJT01000043.1:0-178 GCA_002404465.1 Sutterella sp. UBA4713
TGAGGACGAGGACGAAGACGAAGGTGATGTCAAGAGCAATGAGGGTGATGCATCAAAGAGCTCGGCATAAAGAGCCTTTGAATTAAAAGGAAACGCAAATGACGGTGAGTGTGCCGACGCTTTGGTTAATTGCCGCGGTGATTTTGGGGCTTTCCGAGCTTTTGGTCGGAACGTTTTA
>DHJT01000043.1:216-358 GCA_002404465.1 Sutterella sp. UBA4713
TTGCTGCTTTTAGGCCTTGCCGCTCTTGTCGGCGCTTTTGCCGCCTTAGCAGGCTTTTCGATTGAAATTCAGTGTTTGATTGTGGCGCTCCTTGTGCTTGTCGGCGGGGTACTTCTGGCTCGGTATCATGCGCATCGCAAAA
>DHJT01000043.1:474-22122 GCA_002404465.1 Sutterella sp. UBA4713
TGAGACGGTACGGCACAGGTTTCGTACCGCGGTGCGCTTTGGAAGGCACGCACGGAAAACCGGGCAGACGACGCGCCCGGTGTTTTTACCATTGTCGGAGTTGCCGGCTCCGTATTGATCGTCAAGCGACGTGACAGGACTGTTCGGGAGGAAAGTAAATGAGCGGGTTGATGGCGGTTTCTCTGATTCTTTTGATTGCTGCATGCGTTTTTGCCTGGCAGAGCGTGGCGGTTGTTCCGCAACAAACGGCCTGGGTCGTCGAGCGCCTCGGTAAATTCCATGCCGTTTTAAATCCGGGCTTAAATTTCATCATTCCCTTTATCGATCGCATAGCTTACAAGCATAGCCTTAAAGAGGTACCGCTTGATACCCCGAGTCAAGTGTGCATTACAAAAGACAATACCCAGCTTACCGTCGACGGCGTTTTGTATTTTCAGGTTACCGATCCGCAAAGAGCAAGCTACGGGACGAGTAACTACATCATTGCCATTACGCAACTGGCGCAAACGACGCTTCGTAGTGTCGTGGGCCGAATGGAGCTGGATAAAACCTTCGAAGAGCGTGATGTGATTAACCGCGATGTCGTCTCGGCCATTGACGAAGCGGCTCTTAACTGGGGCGTGAAGGTGTTGCGTTACGAAATCAAGGATTTAACGCCTCCGGCGGTGATTCTGCAGGCCATGCAGCGCCAGATTACCGCCGAGCGTGAAAAGCGCGCGGTTGTCGCTGCCTCCGAGGGCCGCAAGATCGAACAGATTAACCTGGCGACGGGAGCTCGGGAAGCGGCCATTGCAAAATCCGAAGGTGAAAAACAGGCGCAGATCAATCAAGCCGAAGGGCAAGCCGCGGCCACACTTGCCGTTGCCACGGCGACGGCCGAAGCCCTTCGGCGCGTGGCCGATGCCGTCAGTAGCCCGGGCGGCATGAGTGCGGTCAATTTCGATATTGCCCAAAAGTATGTCGACGCGTTTGCTAAGATCGCTAAGGAAGGCAACACCCTGGTGGTGCCGGCGAATTTAAGTGACCTTGCCACGTTAATTACCTCGGCGATGGGCATGGTCAAGGGTGCGCAGGCTAACGCGAAGAATCCTCCGAAACTGTAGGTACCGACACCATGGCAAAACATTCGAAAAAAAACGGGTCAAAATCGTCAGTTCGTTTTGATCTGGCCGACATTCATGTCGTCTATACGATTTTCTTTCAAGCGCTCGAAACGCAAATCGATGTCGAGGAACAAGTCATGTCGCGCGTTGTCACTCCTGAAGAGGCGGCAAAGCAGGTTTTCGTTCTTATGGATCATCTGGCGGGCATTTTCCTCGGGGACGACGCGGACTTCGTTCCCGTTCCGGATTGGACGGGTGAACCCCTCGGACGCAGTTTGCGGTGTCAATTAGCCCTCGGACTCATTGCGCTTTCCGATAACGATCGTGAGCTTTTTACAGACGATTTGTCCGTTGTTTTTTATGCCATCGGACTTTATATGAACGAAGCGCGCGATCTGATTCAAAATCTTGCAAGACATGATTTGCAGATGACCGAGGAGGACGCGCGCGATTGCCACGAACTGTGTCTGAAATGGGCTCGGCGCTTTGTGCCGCCGAGTCGGCGTGACGCTGTTCGATAAAGGAAAGGGTGCGTCCCATGCCGTGTTCGTGCTCCAATTCGCGTTGCGGCTGTGACTTTTCCTCGCGCATCAAGCGAAAGCCCGATCTAACCTCGATTGAGGTCGTTTCCGATCTTTTCTTTCAAGCCTCGAGAAAAACGGCTGCCCGTTTGAATGCTTTGCACGAGGGGCTTTTAAGCCCCGAGGAATTTCGCGGTGCCCAAGAGCGCCTTGCCGATTGGATCGGTACGACGTTTTCAGGGGCAAACACCCATTACGGATCGTCGGAAGGCTGGAACCCGAAGGGTTTGGCCGCGTATGCGCGACGTGTTTGCGCCGAACAAATCCGTCAGGCGGTCGGTTTTTTGCCGACCGATGATGCAGAAACGATTTTTGCTCTTGCCCTCATGTATCGACGTGATTTGGAAACGTCGCTTGAGACGTACGTTCGGTGCGGTACATCGCCTTTGTCGTTTGCGCTTTCGGACTTGTCGGTGCAACTTATCAATCGCTGGTCCCGCCTTATGACCGGGGCGCCTGTCGAATTTGTTGTGCCTCGTTAAAATAACGGTTGACTTTTTTCAAAAGGGAGTGTCTTATGGAATTTTTTACGTATCGAAATCCGACGGAACTCATGTTCGGTCGCGGCGCACAAATGAAGGCCCCGAAAGCCTTTGTCGACGGATACGGAGCAAAAAAAGCACTCCTTTTGTACGGACGGGGATCTGCCGTGCGTTCGGGCTTAATCGATGTCGTGAAAGCCGCCTCAAAGGAAGCCGGATTGCAGATCGTGGAAAAAGGCGGCGTTCAGTCCAATCCGACGATTGAATTCGTGCGAGAGGCGTTGACACTGGCCCGCGCCGAGAAAATCGACAGCATCCTTGCCGTCGGCGGCGGCAGTGTGATCGATACGGGCAAGACCGTCGCTGCGGCCTATGCCTATGACGGCGATCCTTGGGATTTCTTTACCGGAAAAGCAACGGTCAAAGACGTTTTACCGCTTGCCGCAATTCTGACCATCCCGGCAGCCGGTTCCGAGCAAAGTAAACGTGCCGTCATCACGCAAGGCGAAATCAAACGCGGGATGGGTAACGACTTCTTGCGTCCGAAGCTTGCGGCAATTAACCCGGAACTTTTCTTCACACTGCCGCCTGCACAGGTCTCTGCCGGTATTTTCGACATGATGAGCCACATCATGGAACGGTACTTTACCAAGACCCCCGATGTCGAATTTACAAGCACCGAAGCCGAAGGGGCCCTGCGCGTGATTATGGAAAATGCCTTAAAGATTAAAGAAAACCCCCGGTCGTATGCCGCGTGGGCCGAAGTGGCCCTGGCAGGCACCTTTGCGCATTGCGGGTTTTTCGGACTCGGGCATGAAGAAGATTGGGCTTGCCACGGCATGGAACACGCTTTGTCCGGTTGGGTCAATACGATTACGCACGGAGCGGGGCTCGCGATTCTGACACCGGCCTGGATGCGTTACGTCTGGAGTGAGGATCCGGCGCGATTCGTGCGCTTTGCAACGCGTGTGATGGGAGTGACGCCGATGGCCACCGATGAGGCGACGATCAAGTTAGGCATTGCCAAGCTTTTTGCCTTTATCCAGCAAATGGGACTGCCGACGGCCATTCACGAAGTGACGAGCGAAAAGCCCGATTTTGACCATCTGGCGGATTTGTCGTTCGGCAAAGGGCATCTCGGGGGCTTTAAGAAATTAACGCACGACGATGCCGTCAATATTTTCAAAAGCGTGCTTTAATGATCCGGCATGACGCGCCAACCCGAACTTCTGACACGACAAGACCTCGAAACGTTCGGTGCGGCGCGGATAAAGCGCGGCATACCGCTTGAGCGCTTGTCTGACTACAGCGACGAATATGCCGCGTTTTTACGTGTGGCGCTTTTTTTCGCAACGCAAGGCACATCTTCCGATCCCATGACGCACGAGGGGTGTCTTGCGGCGCTCGCGGCATTTTTACGCGATGAGGGTGCATGGGTTAAAACAACGCCTCGGGACGTTCTGGCAGCCGCTGCAGCGACCGGGTTACTTGCCCTGCACGATTCAATCATTGAACTTCGGTACGTTGTGCCGGCGTCTTTAACGCATGCACGGGTCAAGCTGTTTCTTAAGACACTTGAAGAGGAAAGGCTTTTTAAAACGAAAGCGATTCGTCGTGCACTTGATGAAAAAAATCGGCGCATCCATTCGGCAACGAACTTTGCCGTCGACACCGAGTTCGATCAAGCGATGATGCGCGAGGCATTAAGCGAGGCAAAAAAAGCGTTTGACGCAGGGGAAGTACCCGTCGGCGCGGTTCTTGTTTGCGGAAAAACCGTTATTGCACGAGATCGTAATCGGGTTACGGCTAACCGTGATGCAACCGAACATGCGGAAATGCGCGTTCTTAAAGCCGCTTTAAAACATTTCGGAACGGAGCGATTGCCGCCGGGTACCACGCTTTACGTGACACTCGAACCCTGTCCGATGTGCGCCGGAGCTCTGTTGCTCTCTCGTGTCGGTCGCGTTGTTTGGGCGGCTTCGGACAACAATGCCGGGGCCCTCGGATCGGCTCTTATGCTCCAAGACCGTGTTGCGATGAATTGGAAGGTGCGTGTCACGGCAGGCCTATTAAAACAGGAGGCCGAGTGCCTTTTAAAGACGTTTTTTGCGCGCTGCCGAACACAAAACTCGTCGGGAGAGACCGTATGAAAGAAAATCCCGTTTTAACGCTTGTGGCTCCCTCGCGCGCCTTGGTTGTCCCCGAGACATCGGCTGCCGTTGATACGGCACGCTTAGGTCGTATTCGAAACGCATTAACCGGACTCGGATGGTCCGTTCGAGAGGCGGACAATACCCGTAAGATCTTTGAACGCTTCGCCGGAAGCGATGCCGAGCGCACCGAGGCTCTGGAAAAAGCGCTTACGGATACGACGGCAGATTTGGCCTTAGCGCTACGCGGGGGATACGGGGCCGGTCGGATCCTGCCGCGTCTGAACTGGGAGCGGCTTACCGGGAAAACGGTTCCTCTGGCAGGCTTTTCCGATGTAACGGCACTTTTTCTGGCTTTTTTAGCCAAGGTAGGAAAGGGCGCTTGGCTTTGTCCGTGTGCATCTTCATTTGATACGGAAAATTGCGAGCGCGATGCCGCTTTCTCCTTGGCCTTTCGGTCAAGGGAATTTTCGCTTCGCACCGAGGGGCTTGCCGACCGCGGTGCGGGCAATCCGGCGTCATTTTTTGCCGAGGGACTGCTCTGGGGCGGCAACCTTTCGGTTTGTGTGAGCCTTTTGGGCACACCGTATTTTCCTGCCATCAAAGACGGTATTTTATTTTTGGAAGATATCGCGGAGCCGGCCTATCGCATCGAGCGCGCCCTTTTACAGCTCTTGTATGCCGGCATCCTTGAGAAACAAAAGGCCCTTGTTCTCGGGGACTTTACGGGAGCCGATGCCGGAGCCGGACACGGGGACGGCCGTTTCGGATTTTCCGAGGCGGTCGATTTTTTGCGACAGACTCTGAAAATTCCGGTTTTAACGGGCTTTCCGATCGGGCACATTCCTGCGTGTGTGACAATCCCGACGGGGGTTCACGGCTCCGTATCCCTTGAAAACGGCGTTTGGACGGTTCGGTCCGATGTCACATCGATTTTGCCCGAACACGCTCCCGGGAGGAACTAAATGCGACTTTCCCCTTCGATTAAACGGCTGTTCGGGTGGAGTCCCGTGCGGTACGCTTCGCGCGTTCTTGTTGCTCAAATCGGCCAATCCCTGCGACTTCAACCGGTTAGCCTTGTCAGTCAAGCGCTCGGTATTTTTGTCGTGCTCTTTTATTTTCACGGGACACTGGATTCGACGTTGCTATTTACCTGGGCCGCCGCCGCACTTTTGGCTCTTTGGGGCGCCGTGCATTTTCGGCGACGTTTTCGCGGCGATTGCAATCGCGAAAAACACGTGCGACGGTGGCTGCGTGCCTGGATGCTCGTGTCGGTTGCCTGCGGCCTTGTCTGGGGCGTGGCCGGATCGGCTTTTCTCGCGCCTACCAATCCGATTGATGAAGTCGTGATCGTGACGGTCATCGTGGCCATTGTCTTTGTTTCTTGGCCCGTGTTTTCCTGCTGGCTTCCGAGTCTGACTTTTTTTACGCTCTTGGCCTTAACGCCCATGTTCTTCGGCATCGCCGCCGCATACGGCATCGGGCAAGTCTTCACGTGCCTGACGCTGATCGTCATCATTTCGTTTGTCTTGTATTCTGGGCGGCGCTTAAACGAAATCGTCGTTTTGTCGGTCATTCGCAACGTGCAAAACGAGCGCCTTGTCACGCGCCTGAAAGCGGAAAAAGCCTTGGCCGACAGTGCCCGGCGTGCAACGATTGAGGCAAGCCAAATGCGCACACAGTTTTTTGCCGGCGCCAATCACGACTTACGCCAGCCCTTGCAGGCACTCGGCATTTATTTGCAACTTCTCAAAGGACATCTGACAGGTCAGGATAAAGAGGCGCTCAATCAAATCGAAACGTGTGCCACGGCCATTTCCACGCTTGTCGGTCAGGTTCTCGAAGTCAGTCGTATCGAATCGGGGCAAATTGCCGTGAACGTCGAACGCATCAATTTGCCGGATTTGTTTGATGATTTAGCAGCGGAATTTTCCGTGCTTTGTGCCGATAAGCAGCTAACGTTTGCGGCCAAGGCCTTGCCCGTTGCCATCGATTGCGATCGCACGCTTTTAGAGCGCATTCTCAGAAACCTGTTAACCAATGCCGTGCGGTATACGCGAAGTTCCGTCGAATTGGCGGCACGCAGACTCGATCAGGGACGCGTGCAAATTGCCGTTATCGATGACGGACCGGGTATCGAGCCGCAGGAAAGAGAGCGGATTTTCGAGGCTTTCTTTCGCGGCAAAAACGGCAAAGCAAAGGCCCAAGGCTACGGACTCGGACTTTCGATTGTCAAGGGATTAGCCTCGCGTTTGTCGATTCCGCTACGCGTCGAAAGTACGGTCGGAAAGGGCTCGGCATTTATCCTGGCGTTTCTGGCCGAACCGGTGACACAGGCAGGGACCCTTGTGTCGCATAAGACAGCTACCGAGCCCTTGCGCGCCGTTACGGGGACGGTGGCGCTCCTTGAGGATAATGAGATTGTCCGCACGGCACTTGAGGCGGTTTTAAAAAGTCTCGGGGCAACGGTGATTGCCTCGACCGAGCCCGATTCGGTTTTTATCGAGCGCGTCATCCGTGAGGCCCAAGCGGGAACCCTGACCGCTCTTATCAGCGACTTTAATCTCGGCGACGGTTTCCCGAGCGGTCTTGAAACGATCTTTCTTGTGGCAACAACCGTCAGGAAAGCCGTTCCGAGTATTCTTTTGACGGCCGTTTCCGAGGAGGTCATTCGAGCTGCGTACGATAAACTTGACAAAAGCGCGTGTCCGACGGCCTTTCCTATGCCGCTTTTGCTCCAAAAACCCGTGACGGCCAAGGTTCTGGCCGCGGCGCTTCAAAGTACGGTTCAAGCAGGGGCCGATCAGAGCAAGATTTCGTAGCCGGCTTTTTGGGCGGCAATTAACGCTTGCGTTCGGTTGTTCGCGTGAAAGGCGCGGTAAATGGCCGTCACATGTGTTTTGACCGTGCCTTCCGATAACTTGAGTTCGCGGCAAATGCGCTTGATCGGAAGGCCGCGTGCCAGGCACAGAAGAACATCTTTTTGCCTATCGGTCAGACGCACGTCAGGGGAGCTTGCCTTGAGCGAGGCCGAATCGATAAAGCGCTTTTTCTGGGCGACCGTCAGCAGTTTCATGGGCACATACACGCCGCCTTTTAAAACGAGGTTCACGGCACTGGTCAGCGTCTCGGTTTCAAGGCTTTTCGGGACGAATCCGGCGGCGCCGAGTTTTAAAACGTGCGTGACTTGCTCCGGGTCGGTAATGCCCGAAAGCACCAAAATCTTTAACGTCGGATTGCTCCGAACGAGTTCCTCGAGTAGGTCCGTCGGGTTTTTGACGTCCGGAAGCGACAGATCCAAAATCATCAGGTCCGTGGCCGATCCGTAAAGCTCAGCAAGGTTGCGCGCTTGATCGGCCGTGGTTCCCGTGTGAACGACGGATTCGGGAAATTGTGTTTTCAAGAGAAAACTTAAGCCCTGTACGATTAATGCATGGTCGTCAACGATAAGAAAATGTCTGGCGCTCATGGCCTCTCTCCGATAACTAACAGCCGAATTTCGCCGATTGTAATCCCTTCGCTTGCAACATTAAAATACGACCTAACACGACGGTTGACGAACTTACGTAAGCTTTTTTCCCATGAGCTGGATTACACGCATCCTTCCGAAATTTTCTTCTTCCGACAGCGGCACGAAACGCCGCAGTCCCATCCCGAGCGGTGTTTGGACTAAATGTCCGCATTGCGATCAGGTTTTGTATAACGAAGACTTGGTTGAGTCGTTGATGGTATGTCCTAAGTGCGGCGAGCACATGCGACTGAGTGCCAAGGAGCGATTGCAGTGTTTTTTAGACCGCAAGGGGCCGCATGAAGAAATCGGCGCCGACATTGCGCCGTGTGACCCCTTAGGGTTTGTCGACAGTAAACCGTACCCGGAGCGCTTAGCTTCCTATGAGGCGAAAACCAAGGAGATCGATGCACTCATTGTTATGCGCGGGACCTTGGTCAATGAGCCGATCGTGGCCGCGTCCTTTGATTTCGGTTTTATGGGCGGCTCGATGGGCAGTGTTGTCGGCGAACGATTCGTGCGGGGCGTTAAACGTTCCTTGGAAGAGAAAATTCCTTTTATCGTTTTTTGCGCGAGCGGCGGGGCGCGCATGCAAGAAGGATTAATCAGTCTTATGCAGATGGCCAAGACCAATTCGGCTGTCGCAGAGCTCAATCGCGAGAAAATTCCCTTTATCAGCGTATTGACCGACCCGACTATGGGCGGTGTTTCGGCCTCGTTTGCCTTTATGGGGGATGTGGTTATTGCCGAACCCGGAGCCTTAATCGGCTTTGCCGGTCCGCGCGTGATCGAGCAAACCGTTCGCGAGAAGCTTCCCGACGGCTTTCAAAGGGCCGAAAAGCTTCTTGAACTCGGGGCCTTGGATATGATTGTCGATCGGCGCAACATGCGTAGCGTCGTTTTTCAGATTCTTGAAATTCTCGGTAAGAGCGATAAGGGGGCCTTATAAGAAGGGATATTACGTGCTCAAATCGCATTTTTCGGACGCAATTTTTTTCCAAAGCGACGAAATTTGACGGCAACGGGGTTTGACGACGGCGTATTTCGTTTTAACGGGACGTTTGAGGGGCGCGCTTTTTGCTAGACTGCGCGGAACATACGCGGAAAGACGCAAAAAACGCATTTTCCGAATTCTTTTTACGGGCAAAAGTACACGTTTATGGCACATCGAATCTATCGCTTGACTCTGCTTGCCGGTGCCGCACTGGCGCTTGTCGGATGTTCTCAGCTGGAAAAAATCGGCATTCACATGCCCGGCGAACGCGCTGAGTATGAATCGAGCACTTCGCGCTCTCCTTTGGAAATTCCTCCGGATCTCGATGCAATCGACACAACGGATCGGTTTACGATTCCCGGCCGCCCCAGAGCGGTCAGTGCGAATGCGCAAAGTGACTACAACGAGGCCGTGATGCGTAAACTCGGATCGGCCTCCGGAAATGTTCTTCCGCAGACCGTGACGGCCAAGGTGATTCGCGACGGACAGACCCGCTACGTGCATGTGACGGCGCCGGCCGATCGTGTCTGGCCGGTTTTGCAGGATTTTTGGCCCTCGGTTGGTCTTGAAGTGAAAACGCAAAACGCGCAGACCGGCGTCATGCAGACCGAGTGGGCGGAAAATAAGGCCAACCTTCCCAAGGATATCATTCGTGCCACACTCGGCAAGGTTTTCGATTTTGTTTACGACACGGGCTTGCGCGATCAGTTCCGTGCGCGTATGGAGCGAAATGACGACGGGTCGACCGATATCTACATTACGCACAAGCAAATGGTCGAAGTGCTCGCAGGCAAAGACGCCGACAGTACGATTTGGCAGCCCGGTCCTTCCGATCCGCAGTTAGAAGCTGAGATGCTCTCGCGGCTGGCACTGAAACTGGAAACCGAATTTAATCCGGACATCAAATCCGAGGTCGCCCAGAAGGCCGCGCGCGAAGAAATCGTCAAGCAAACGGAACCTGTTTGTGACCTCATTAAGGATGAAGACGGGAAAGCCGTTGAACTGATCATTCACGAGCCGTTTGATCGTGCTTGGCGCCGTGCGGGTTTGGCGATGGATCGAGCCGGATTTAACATGGTCGATCGTGACAGAAGTCGCGGCATTTACCTAGTGAGCTACTTGGATAGCGACTATGAAGCCAAAAAGAAGGCCGAGCGCGGGTTCTTCTCGAATATGTTCAATAAGGACCAGCCGGTTGAGGCACCCGAGTACCGCATTCGTTTAGCCGAAAGCGACGGTCAGACGCGCTTGACTGTCACGGCCTCGGACGGAAAGGCCGATACGACGGGTGCCGCGCCTAAGATTCTTGTTGTTCTAGCTGAGCAACTGCGCTGAGACACCACGTACCGATCCGATCGAACCGATTAATGCCTCGGTCCGATCGGCCGTAAGAGTTCATCGATGAAAACCGTTACCCAAGATACACTTGTGCGCATTGCCGTTCGTATGTCCGATTTGCAAGGGCACGTTCTGGACGAAACACCGCTTGACGGTGTTTGGTATTTGCACGGCCGCGGCGATATTTTTCCGGCGTTTGAAGAAAAGTTGGCGGGAAAACCCGTCGGAACCTCGCTTTCCTTTACGTTAGAGCCTGAACAAGCTTTCGGCGAATTTGACGAAACGTTGGTCATTTTGCGCGATGCAAAAGACTTGGCCGATCCGGCCGACGTGCGCGTCGGACTCCGATTTGAGTCGGTTGCAGGCGCAAAACCCTCGAGTCGTCCGTATCGCATCACGGACCTGGCTGACGGAAAGGCGCTCTTGGATGCCAATCATCCGCTGGCCGGTTGGACGCTACGTTTTGACGTGAAAATTCTGGAAATCGTCGATGTGCCCGAAGGCGAGATTGGCGATGCGGTTCCCGTTCCCGATTTTTTGTCCGTTCCCGGCTCGGTATAATCGATTTTTTAACTTGCAGTCACCGGCCCATTAGGAGAATTCCGTGAAACGCATTTACCCACATCCGTTCTTTGCCCGTGAAGGCTGGCCTTTTATGGGCGCAACCTTTCTAGTTGCGTTTCTGGTTGATTGCTTTGTCGACGGCTTTTTGGTTTTCTTCTTTTGGCTCCTTTTTCTTTTCGTGGCCAATTTCTTTCGCGATCCGGCCCGTGAAATGCCGCAAGACGAACACGCCGTCGTCAGTCCCGTGGACGGACGCGTCGTCAAGATTCAAGAACAAACATGCCCGTACACCGGCAAGAAGATGCGCATGATTTCGATTTTCATGAACGTGTTTAACGTACACAGTCAGAAAGCGCCGGTGGCCGGAAAAGTCATGAAGGTCGAGTACTTTAAGGGCAAGTTTTTCAATGCTGCTCTTGATAAGGCCAGCACCGACAACGAGCGCAATGCCGTTGTCGTGAAAACACCGGCCGGGGATACGGTTTGTTTCGTGCAGATTGCCGGACTTGTGGCACGCCGCATTCTATGCTACACGCACGTCGGCGAAGCCTTGCAACGCGGCGATCGTTACGGCTTTATCCGCTTCGGAAGTCGGGTCGATGTCTATTTGCCGCTTTCTGCTGAAGTTTCGGTTGTGATCGGCCAGAAAGTCACGGGCGTCGCCAGTGTGATCGCGCGTCTTAAGAAGCCGGCTGTTTAAAAGTAACATACGCATTCGGAGTTTGACTATGGTTCAACGTACACGTCGTCGTTCGGCTCGCGCCCGTATGGTCGAGGCAAGTCGCAAGAAGATTCACATCGTGCGTACGCGCGGTATTTACGTACTTCCGAACCTTTTTACGACCGCTTCACTCGTGTGCGCATTCTTAGCGATTATTCGGGCGGTTGACGGCGTTTTCGATACGGCAGCCGTTTTAATTGTTCTTTCGATGGTTTTTGACGGGATGGACGGACGTGTGGCACGCCTGACGCACACGCAAAGCGAATTCGGCGTGCAGTTCGATTCGATTGCCGATATGACGGCCTTCGGCGTTGCGCCGGCCGTGACGGTCTATCAGTTTCTCTTACAGAGCATGGGCGGCGTCGGCTGTATGGCAGCTTTCGTGTTTTGTCTGTGCGCCGGAATTCGTCTCGCGCGATTTAACTGCAACGTCGGCGTTGTCGATAAGCGGTTTTTCCAGGGACTGCCGAGTCCGGCGGCCGCGGCGCTCGTTGCCGGTTTCGTCTATCTTACGGCCCAAGGGAAAATGCCGACTTTTATCCTCACAAATCCCGTGCCGTATGCCTTTGTGATCACGCTGTATGCGGGTCTTACCATGGTCTGTAATGCCCCGTTTTTCTCGGGAAAATCGGCAGCGTGCCTAAAGACCAAGCCCTTCTGGTTTGCTTTGGCTTTAAGTGTGATTTTTATCGTCGTCTCCGAAAGTCCGGCTTTTGCAGTCTTTATCCTCTTTTGCTTGTATGCCTTAAGCGGCTATGTGTATCAGACATGGCTCTTTTTCACCGACCGACCCAATCCCGTATTACCGCATCGAGATGAGGACGGCCATCAAGAGGACGAAAAGGCGTAAACTTGCGATCCGTTTTTCGGCGGTTTCTTTGGTTCGTTTATGTTTTTATTTGCGCCGGGCCCCCTTCCTGCTATCCGTCTTGCGCACACCAAGTACGAGTTTTTCCCCGTTCGCCGTCTTCGTGTAAGGACGGTATCGGACGCCTTTGTTTGTTCTCCGATTCACTTGACAACACTGTCCGAGAAAGATGCGATTTGTACGCCGATGGCGCCCGGTGATGCGATTTATTTACTTCTGGCAGCGCTTTTCGGACGTACGGATAAAACGCCTCTTGCCTATACGGCAGGTCTCCTGCATCGAAAAAATGCCTATTGGCCGGAAGATTCCGTGTATTTTGCGCAAGCGCGCTATGCCGCTCGAACAATCAACCCGGAAGATAGCCTTGCGTGGGCCTACGCGGGAAATCAGGAACTCATGCGCCGAAAAGCCGATGAGGCATGCGGCAGTTTGGCCGCTGCCGTTGACAAAGCACGGCAAACGCCGGCCGGGATTGCCCCGGGTGACCTTATTGCCGTTGCTGCGCCCGTAAAGACGATTTCCCGTGAAGCGGGTGAAATTTTTGCCGGTGTGAACGGTATCGGATCTGTGAAACTCCTATGGCATTAACAACAGCAAAAGCAACGGCCGTCGGTTTGATGGCACCGGTTCTTTGGGGCATGAGCGTCGGTCTCGTGCGAACCGTGACGGTCGATGCCGGAATTGCCGGCGGCGTGTGCCTGATGAATTTGATTGCGGCCGTGCTCCTGATGTTTGTCTTCGGAATACCGAAGTTTTCGGACTATCCGAAAAAATACCTTCTGTTCGGCTTGACGGCTGCTCTTTTGTGCGAGCTGTGTTTTCCTATCTCGATGGGCTTGTGCCAAAACCCGCGCGAAACAATCGAAGTCGGGATGGTCAATTACGCGTGGCCGTGTCTGACGGTCCTTTTTGCGATTTTATTTAACGGTCAGACCAGTCGCTGGTGGATTGTTTTGGGGCTCGTGACGGCTTTTATCGGCATGGCCATGGTGCTTTCGGGTGAGGGCGGGTTAAATCCGGCAGAAATTGCCCTGAATGTCGGAAAGAACCCGGCGCCCTATATCCTGGCCTTTACGGGGGCAGTTGCCTGGGCCACGTACTGCTCGATTACGCGGGGTATCGGGATTAAGAAAAATCCGGTCGTTCTGATTTTTCTCGGCAATACACTTGTGTACGGAACCCTTTATTTGTCCGGATTCGGCGCGCGGTTTGTTTTTTCCTACGAAGCGGTGAAGGCGTGTCTTATTGCCGGATGCGTGATGGCAAGCGGCTATGCCGTTTGGAATATCGGCATTATTTCCGGGAAGATGACGGTTTTAGCGATTGCCAGTTACTTTACGCCTGTTTTGTCGTGCTTATTTGCCTCGGTGTATTTGAACCAACCTTTAACGCTTTCGTTTTTCAAGGGCGTGGGCTTGGTTGTCGCAGGATCCCTTGTTTGTTGGGCGGCAACGCGCCGGGGACACAGCGTTTAGTTCACGTGCTCCAAGGCCTCGGAAACTTCAAGCCACGCCCCTTCGAGTTTCTCGATTTTCCCTGCAAGTGCGCCGCGTTCTTTAAGAGCCTCGGCGACGACATCGGGCGCGGCCGTTTCGTACCATGCGGTATCGGCAATTTGAGCATCTACCGTCTTGAGGGCGGATGTTGCTTGGTCTAACGCGTCTTCGATTTTTTTAATTTTTGCCAGAAGCGGTTTTTTCAGTTCGGCGATGCGGGCCCGCTCCAGCGCTTGTGCGCGTCGCTCTTCGCGACGATTGACCGCCTGCGGCGCGTCCTCTTTTCGGTCGACGGCTTTCTTTTCCGTAATGCGACGGTGTTCGAGCACGAGGTGCGCGTAATCATCCAGGTCGCCTTCGTATTCGGACACGGTCCCTTCGTGTACGAGAATGAGGCGCTCGCAACAGGTTCTCAGGAGATGACGGTCATGGCTGACCAGTAAAAGAGCCCCGTCAAAGGTCGATAAGGCCACTGTCAGGGCTTCGCGCGTTGCCATGTCCAAGTGGTTTGTCGGCTCGTCAAGCACAAGCAGATTCGGTTTGTCCCAGGCAAGAAGCGCGAGCGCAAGGCGGGCTTTTTCGCCGCCTGACATCGGCGCAATCGGATCTTGGACGCGTTCACCGGAAAAGTGAAAGCGTCCGAGATAGTCACGTAGTTCCTGTTCGCGCGTCTCAGGGCTTTTGTGGCGCAAGGTCTCCAAGGGGGTCATGGTTTCATCGAGCTGCTCGAGTTGGTGCTGTGCAAAGTATCCGATGACGGTTCCTTGCCCGAGGCGCCTTTGACCGGCCAAAAGCGGCAAACACCCGTCAATCGATTTAATGAGGGTGGATTTGCCGGCACCGTTAACGCCCAAAACGCCGATACGCTCACCGGCTCGGATTGAAAGCGTGACGTTTGTGAGAATCGGTAATGCCCCATACCCGAGAACGGCTTTGTCTAAGTCAACAAGGTGCTCCGGGCAGTGTTTCGGTTCTAAGAATTCAAAACGCCAGGCGCGCTTGGCACGCACCGGTTCGACGGCTTGCAGTTTCTCGAGCATCTTGATGCGGCTTTGCGCTTGACGTGCTTTCGTGGCTTTGTAGCGAAAGCGCTCGATAAAGGATGTCAGGTGCGCGGCCTTGCGTTCGTAGGCCTTGGCATTGGCATCGGCGAGGCGTTCCTCATTGAGGCGTTGGCGTTCGTAGTCCGAGTACGAACCTGCGTACCGGCGAATCGTTCCGTTTTCAATGGACCAGGTCACATTGGTGGCCCGATCCAAAAACTCCCGATCATGGCTGATAATAAGAATGGTAGCCGAGACTTTTTTGAGCCACGCCTCAAGCCAAATGAGCGAGTCGATATCCAAGTGGTTCGTCGGCTCGTCAAGGAGAATAAGGTCCGCCGGACGCATGAGCGCGCGCGCTAAGGCTAAGCGATTACGCCAACCGCCGGAAAACTCCCGCACGGGTTTGTCTTGATCGGCTTGCGTAAAGCCAAGGCCCGCCATGACGCAAGCGGCTTTGGCACGCACGGCCCCTTCGTTGATGTCGGCTAAAAGAGCAAGTGAGGCGGCAACGGCCATGGCATCATTGCTTGCGTGTGCTTTTGTCAGCGCCTCTCGGGCACGCACCAACGGGATGTGACCGTCTAAGACGTACGAGAGCGCAGGCTCATCGGTTGCTTCGATAATTTGCGAAACATAGGCTATTTTGTCGCGCTCGGGTGCATCGATTTGGCCGTCCTCGGGGGCAATTTCGCCTAAAATCGCGCGAAAAAGAGTGGTTTTTCCGGCGCCGTTTTCACCCACAAGGCCGATGCGTTCCGTGTTGCCTGCCGTCAGATTAACGCCCGAATAAAGTACCCGGGTCCCGAAGGCTATGGCTAAATTCGTCAGTCGTAGCATGAAATTTTTTTTAAAGTCCTGCGGCCGTAAGGTCGCAGGCGCTTACGCAAAAGACCATATTTTCACCGGCACTCGTTTCAAGCCACGTGACGGTCAGGTTCGGCCAAAGCGCCTCAAAGGCCGCTTGCCCGTCGCCGATTTCGACAAAGGCCATGCCCTCGGGCGTTAAGTGGTCTTTTAACTGCGGCATAAAGCGCCGCATAAAATCCATACCGTCACTGCCGGCAGCCAAGGCCAAAACCGGTTCCTTGCGATACTCTTCGGGAAGCGTTGCCATGGCCTTGTCCGTTACATACGGGGGATTACATAAAATCAAATCGAAACGCCGGTTTTTAAGACCGGAAAATACGTCGGATAAGATAAGTTCGACGGCGTTTGTCATGTCGTAGTCTTTGCAGTTGCGAGCGGCTACGGCAAGGGCTTTCTCGGAGATGTCGGCGCCGACGACGTGCGCATTCGGGAAAGCTTCTTTGGCAAGAATTGCCAGGCATCCGCTTCCCGTACACAAATCCAAAACGCTGCGGACCGCCTCGGGGTTTACAACCCAAGGGCTCAAATCGTCTTCAAGAAGTTCGGCAATAAAGCTACGGGGAATCAGAACGTTTTCATCGACATAAAAAGCGTGCCCGGTCAGCCAGGCTTCATGGAGTAAATACGCCGCCGGAATTTTTTTGACGGCCCGATCATGAATAAGGTTGATCACACGGGCCGCTTCGCTTTCGGTTAATGCGGCATCCCAGAAACTCTCGAGACGATTAAACGGAAGCGCTAAGCTTCGCAACACGAGAAACGTGGCTTCCTGCCACAAATCCTCGGCGCCGTGCCCGAGACTTGCGCCGGACTTTGCGAGCTCAGTCATGGCAAGTCGCGTAAAGTCGCGAATGGTTCGAAGGTTTTGCGTCATAAGGATAAGCGTCCTTAAAAAATCTCCGGAAGGCAAAAGGGCCTTTTACGCGAGACAAACGAAAAGGAGTCCCTAAAAACCTAGTATTATAAAGTTCTTTGAATCGAACTCCGCACGCCTTTTTTCAGTGCGGTTCCCTTTTCTTTTAGTAGGATCGGCATGCGACTGCGTCAGCTCAAAATCAGCGGATTTAAAAGTTTTGCGGATACGACGTTAATTGAATTTCCCGGAAATCTTGCGGGCATTGTCGGTCCGAACGGATGCGGCAAGTCCAATGTAATCGATGCCATCCGTTGGGTGCTCGGCGAAGGACGCATTTCCGAGCTTCGCGGCTCGACGTCGATGAGTGAACTGATTTTTTCCGGTTCGGCCAATCGTCCGGCCTCCTCGCGTGCCAGTGTCGAGATGGTTTTGGACAACGCGGACGGATCGGTCACGGGGCCTTGGGGCGCGTATGCGGAACTGTCGATTAAACGGGTGGTCACGCGGGACGGCTCCAATGCGTACCTGATTAACAATCAGCAGGTACGGCGTCGTGACGTCCAGGATGTTTTCATGGGGACCGGTCTCGGGCCGCGTTCGTACGCCATCATCAGCCAGGGCATGATCAGTAATTTTATTAAAGCCAAGCCCGAGGAGCTGCGTGTTTATCTGGAAGAAGCGGCCGGCGTCAGTAAATATAAAGAGCGGCGTAAGGAAACGGAAACGGCTTTGACTGCCACGCGTACGAACTTGGAAAAGGTTGCTTACCTGCAGGAAACCAAGCGCGTTGAGATCGAGCGCTTGACGCTTGAGGCTGAGACGGCACGGCGCTGGGACGTTCTTGAAAAAGAACGCTCCGATGCCGAGCTTTTAAGCCTTTTTATGCAGGAAACCGATGCGCGTTCGCAAATTGATTCGATTAACGCGCAAGTGGCAAAAAAAGAAACGGCGCTTATCGGTGCTCGGGGCAATGAGCAAAAAATCATCCGAGAAATCGAAGAGTTAAAGGAAGCATCACGCCTGGCGCGCGAAGCGACGGATGCGGCTCGACAAGCGCGTTTTGATGCGGAAAAAGCCGTCAATGACATTCAGGGCAATATCCGCCGCATCGTCGAGCGTAAGGATTCGGCCAATCGTCAGATTGCAACCGATCAGGCGCTCATCGCCACGCGGCGTGAGGCTTTGGAGGGTGCCTGCGAGCGCCAAGCGTCTTTGAAAGAGCAGAGCGCGTCGCTGCGCGACAAGGCCGAGGCTGCGCACGAGCAGGCCGAAGGTTTAGCTGAGCAGGCCGACGCAGCGGATTTAGCCTATGACGATGCGCGTCAGACCTATGAGACGGCAAGGATCTGTGCGACACAAGCCCATAACGAGATTGCCGTGATCAACGTACAGCTCGAGTCCTTTGAGCGAGAGATCACCGATGCTCAGGTGCGGTTTGATGCCCTCACAGGCGAGATCGAACACGCGGTTTTACCCGATACCGAGCGCTTTGCGGTTTTGCCCGGCCTGATTGCCGACGCATCGGCCTCCGAAAAGACTCTGGAAGACGAAAGTGTTGCAATTTGTGATGAAGCGGGGCGTCAGGAAGCTGTTTTTTCCGACTTAACGCGTCAAATTTCCGAGCAAACGGCTGACGCTGCTCGCGTTGATGCGCGTTTGCAAACCCTGGTGAGTATCCAGGAGAAAATCGGCCGCGAGGGATCGCTTGCCGGGTGGATCACGAAGATGGGGTTCGACGGGGCCAAACGCTTGTTTGAACGCATCGATGTCGATGCTGCGTGGGCCAAAGCCTTGGAGGCGGTTTTGGCGACGCGCACCGGTGCTCTTGAAATGAAAAGCGTGGATTTTGCAGCCGGACTTGCCACGTGCGCTCCGCCTTCGCCCCTGGTGTTTTATGAGCCCGCTCGTAAGGAGCCCGCTACCGATCAAAGAGATTTTGTCCCGCTGATGCACTTCGTGCACTGTACCGATTCGGTGACATCGGATGCGTTAAGTCGGTGGCTTGCAGGAATTTATGTTGCTCAAGACCTGCCGGAGGCATTGGCTTGTCGCACGCGCCTTAAGCCCGGTGAGCGTTTTGTCACGCCCGAAGGCCACACGGTCGATGCGTTTTCCGTCGCGTTCTGGGCTGAAGAAAACGAGGCTTCGGGCGCGATCAGTCGGGCCTCTGAAATTCGTACGCTCACGGAAAAAGACGCGACGCTTAAAAAGGCATTGATCGCTTTAAATGACAAGCTCGCTCAGAGCAAACGGACACGGGCTCTTCTTGCCGATCGCGCGCGGAGCAATGAGGCAAATCATGTCAAAACGCGCGAAACACTCCATACACTGCAGATGGAGCAGGCGCGCCTTGCCGAGCAGATCGATGCATACAAGGCCCGCACGAAAAAAGCATCCGAGGAGCGTCAAATGCTCGATGCCCGCCTCAAGGAACTTTCAGCCAAACGCGATGCGGTCGAAGAGACCTTCGAGGCGCTCGATCGCAAACTCGGCCTTAAAGAGCAGGATGTCACCGATGCGCAGATTCTTCTGGAGGAGGCCGAGCAACGCGCCGGCCAAGCTCAAAGAGCCCTGACGGATAAACAGACGGAAGAAAAAATGGCGCTTGTGGAAGCGGCCTCATGCCTTGAGCGTTCGCACGATGCGGCGCGGGAAGCACAAAGCGCCCGAGAGGACATTGCGCGCCTGACAGAGGAAATCACGGTTTTAAAAGAGGAACTGGAAACACTGAATCTGAAAGCCGAGCAAGAAGGGCTTTTGCAGGTGACCGAAAAGCTCAATGCATCGCGTCAGGCGCTTTTGCAGGCGCAAAAGAGGGCAGATGACGCTGAAAATGCACTGGAACAGGCGCGGTTTCGCCATTCCGAATGTGTCGCTTCCTTGGCGCCTCTGATGCAGGAGATTTCCGATTTGAAAGTCAAGCGTCAGACCTATGTCACACAGAATCAGGCTTTTACAGAGCGCTTAGATGAACTGGAAGCGGATCGGAAAGCCCTTTACGCGCGCGTGATTCAGGACAATCTAAAGCTTGCGTCGTTAAAAGCGAAGTTGACACGTTTATCGCAAGAAATGGCAGCACTCGGTCCCGTGAATCACGCTGCGCTGGAAAGCTTGCAGGCCGGTCGCGAGGCGATGCAGGAAACGGAGCGTCAAGTGGCGGACCTCAATGAAGCGATTGCCAACCTTGAGGAAACCATCCGCAAAATCGATTCGGAAACCCGGGCGCTTTTAAAGAGCACCTTTGAGACGGTCAATCGCAATTTCGGGGAAATGTTCACGGGGCTGTTCGGAGGCGGCAGTGCGTCGCTGCGACTGACGGGGCAAGAAATTCTTGATACGGGAATCGATGTCATTGCACAACCGCCCGGTAAGAAAAACACGAGCGTCAAAATCCTTTCGGGCGGAGAACAAGCTTTAACGGCGACGGCGCTCGTCTTTGCGATTTTTAAGCTCAATCCGGCACCGTTTTGCTTGCTCGATGAGGTCGAT
Organism: Sutterella sp. UBA4713; assembly: GCA_002404465.1. GTDB lineage: Bacteria > Pseudomonadota > Gammaproteobacteria > Burkholderiales > Burkholderiaceae_F > Duodenibacillus. Next base: position 20,538 of record DHJT01000043.1, read on the forward strand.
GCGCCCCTTGATGAGGCAAACCAAGACCGGCTCGTGAAAAAAATTGCCGATATGAGTGAGGCGACGCAATTTGTCATGATTACACACCACAGGGTTTCGATGGAGCAGTTAAAACAACTGATCGGCGTGACGATGAAAGAGCCCGGCGTTTCCCGTGTTGTGGCCGTTGACGTCGAGCAGGCCGCACAACTGGCTCAACCGTGATAATGTTCCGCATGCGTTTCGATTTACTCTTCGTAGAAAGTTATGTCTTTTGAGCCTTCGTATTTGCTATTCGGTGCGGCCGTTGCTGTCGTCGTTATTTTCTATTTTCTCTTTGTCCGCCGTCGTCGGGAAGAAGATTCCGTTAAAGAAGTTACTGACGAAATGCGCAAGGGTGTCGGCGATGCCTTAACGGGAAAAGGCGCGGAAAAAGACGAGGATTTTCCCGATGACAAAGACACGCCGGAAAAAGACGAGCCGAAACCGGAGCAGGTTGCTCCGGCGCGCGTTTCGCTCGCGCCGCTTCCCAAAGAGGATAAGCCCCAAGAAGAAACCGCGTACACGGAGGAGCTTCCTGCGGTCTCTTTAACGGCACCTCCTTTGGCAGAAAGCATTCGTCCGCTTGTGGCCGATTCGGGGCGTAAGGAACCGACTCTTGATCCCATGCTCGATACGTTCGTGCGCTTTACGCCGCGGGAAGGTTTTTTTACAACCGATCGCTTGGTTCAGGTGCCGGCCTTTATCGACAAGTCGCAATTAACGGACATCGTTTCGGCCGATTTTTATGATCGGGCGAAGGGCACGTGGTCGACGTCATTTCGCGAAAACGACACGTGCTCGGAATTAATCATCCGCATGCAACTTGCGCACCGCGGACAGACGGCCGATGAATTGCTGGTCTCGCGCTTTTTGCAATTGGCAAACCAGATTGCCATCGAGATCGATGCCGAAGCCGAACAAAGTGATATTGATGAGATTTTGGAAAAGGCCGGAAAGCTCTCACACCTGATTGCGCGCTTTGATAATTCGCTCACGCTTTTTGTGAAAACGAACGGGGCGTACGATTCGGAAAAATTACAAAACATCTTACGCAACAACGGGTTCGAACGGCGCGACGTGCGCTTTGTCAAATGTGCTCCGGGTGTCGGAGATCCCTTCCTTTCGGTGATTCCGCAAATTGATGATGCCTCGTGTATCGCTTTCGAATTGGATATTCCGATGTGTGATCCGGCCTTACGTCCCCTGACTTTTCTCTTTGAGGTAGCCAACGACGTTTGTGCCGCTTTAGACGCGACGCTCGTCGACGCGGCCGGCACGCCGGTCGGTTCGGCTGCCGCGTCCTATATTGACGGGGAATTTACGAAGTTGTTCCAGGAAATGGATGCACAGGGGATTGCGCCGGGCACGCGTCGCTGTTTTAATCTTTTCAGAAGATCGTAGTCCATGGACCAAGGGGATTTGTTCGGCAAAGGTACGCCGAATCCTGAGCCGACTGAGGAAGATCGCAAGAGGGCGCGGGAATATCAAGAAGCCTTGCATCGCTGGAATACGGAATATTACGTTTTTGATGCGCCGTCCGTACCCGATGCCGAATACGACCGGG
>DHJT01000043.1:22142-24374 GCA_002404465.1 Sutterella sp. UBA4713
GGTTTTTAAAGCGTTGCAAGATCTGGAAACACGATTTCCTTCGCTTAAAACGCCGACATCCCCTACGCAACGCGTCGGCGGAGAGGTTCGCTCGGATTTGGCCAAAGTTGTCCATAAGGTTCCGATGCTCTCGATTCACACGGAAACGGATTTTTCCGATCAGGGCGCTTTTGCCTTCGATGCCCGCATCCGCAAGGAGTTGCCGGACGTTCATACGATTCGCTATGACTGCGAATTAAAGTTTGACGGACTGGCAGCGAGTCTTCGCTACGAACACGGCGCACTTGTCTCGGCGGCAACGCGCGGAGACGGCATTGTCGGAGAAGATGTGACGGCCAATGCAAAGACGATTCGAAACATCCCGCTTTGCCTGAAACCGGGTGTCCTTCCCGATGTCATTGAAGTGCGCGGCGAAGTGATCATGCACAAAAGCGATTTTGAGAAAGTCAATCGTGAGCAAGCGGCTTTGCACGAAAAACCTTTTGTCAATCCGCGTAATGCTGCGGCCGGGGCATTGCGTCAGCTCGATAGCCGTGTGGCAGCCTCACGTCCTTTGCACTTTTATGCATACGGCATCGGTGAGTGCTCGAACCCGAATTTCGCCGCGTCTCAGTCCGAACTTTTGGATAGATATGCGGCCGCCGGTTTCCCGGTTGCCAAAGTGCGGCGCGTCGTTTCCGATGCGGCCGGGCTTGCGGCCTTTCATACCTATGTGGCGTCCATTCGCGCTTCGCTTCCCTTTGAGATTGACGGCGTTGTCTACAAGGTCGATGACTACGCGCTTGAAAAGCGCCTGGGCTTTGTGGCCCGTGAGCCTCGCTGGGCCTGCGCCCATAAGTATCCTCCCGAGGAGGTTTTAACGCGCGTTCTCGGGATTGACGTTCAGGTCGGTCGCACGGGTCGCTTAACACCCGTGGCGCGTTTGGCTCCGGTTTTCGTGGGCGGTGCGACCGTCAGTAACGCGACGCTGCATAACGAAGATCACATTCGCGAACTCGGGTTGATGATCGGCGATACGGTCGTCGTGCGTCGCGCAGGGGACGTGATTCCCGAAGTGGTACGCGTTTTACCGGAAAGACGGCCCGAAGATGCAAGAGAATTTCACATGCCCGTTAAGTGTCCGGTGTGCGGATCGGCGGTCATTCGGGATGAGGAAGAAAAAGATTCGCGCTGCTCGGGCGGTCTTGTCTGTCCGGCTCAAGTCAAACTTTCGCTTGTGCATTTTGCCGGCCGCCGTGCCATGGGTATTGACGGGCTCGGTGAAAAGGTGGTGACGGCGCTTGTCGATTCCGGTCTTGTGAAAACAAGTGCCGACCTGTTTTCTTTGACGGTGCACGATCTTTTAAAACTCGATCGCATGGGAGAAAAAAGCGCACGGAACCTCATTGATTCCATTACGAAGAGTAAGAAAACGACGTTAGCGCGTTTTGTTTTTGCTCTCGGTATTCGACATGTCGGCGAGGCAACTGCGAGAGACTTGGCGGCTCACTTTAAGTCGCTAAAGGCCTTGACGGCAGCTTCCGTACCCGATTTGATGCAAGTGCCCGATGTCGGTGAAGTTGTGGCTGAGTCGATTGCCTCTTTTTTCGGTGAGCCGCACAATCTTCGTGTTATTCAGTTGCTTCAGGAGCGCGGTGTTGCATGGCAAGAGGGGCAGGAGCCCCTAAGGCCTTTGCCGCTTTCCGGTCAAACGTTTGTGTTAACGGGAACGCTTCCGACGATGAGCCGCGATGCGGCCAAGGACGCCATTGAACAGGCCGGCGGCACGGTCTCAGGCTCGGTTTCGAAAAAGACCGATTATGTGGTTGCCGGTGAGAACCCCGGAAGTAAATTCGCTAAAGCTCAAACTCTGGGTGTGAGAATTATTGACGAAAAAGGTCTTCTTGAATTGATCGGACACGGGCGAGAGAATGCATCTAAGGGACAGACGCCCGACCTTTTTAATTAAAAAGCAGAGCGCGTGTCGTGCGGTACGCCCCGGTGCGCTCCGGCTCTCTTTGCCGCACCGTCGGTCGCGTCCAAGTCCAGGTTGTTTGACTTAAGCTTTTCGAATATCCGGCCAGCTTGAAAATCGTTGTTGTGCACAAATGACCGATCAGGGCCTTCTCTTTGTTAATGCGAATTCTCACGTTAGCCGGTGAGGCAAAACGCGCATCCGTGGCTTCGCGCAAGAAAATACATTGAGTTCCCTTGTTTTGTTCCGAAAGGGCTGCTAGGTCCGCGATAAGCGAA
>DHJT01000078.1:0-12473 GCA_002404465.1 Sutterella sp. UBA4713
CAGTCAGTGAAATGTGCCCCCCCCCAGGTGAAAGCTCACCGTCGGGCCCCGAGTTAACAAAGACAGTTCTAGTCGTGGCACTTGCTTTTGCGATGTGCACGTTCTTTTATCTCATGTCTGATGGCTTTTATGCCGTCGAGCGATTTCATTCAATCGGAAACAACGTTCAGGGACACTTGGGGGTAGCCGAGTGGTTGCGGCGAATGGTTTTTATCGCTGAGTACATGCTTGCCGTTTGTCTCTTTTTGTCGGCAGCACTCACAAGAAGCCCAGTCAATGTCATTTTGCTGTGTGTTTTCTGGGGACTCCTCACTCTTGAACTTGTTGCTCAGAGTGTTTACGGTAGACCGGCCGATATTGAGAACATTGCGATGCTTAATGCAGCCGCAGGAAATATCGCTGATGCTCTGGTGCTCTACAAAAGTTTTATCGCCTCGAGTTCGGTGAAGGCAGCACTTGTTTTTGTTCCGGCGCTTTTTCTATTTCTTTTTTTTAGAAAAACTTGGTGGGTTCGTCGAGCGGCGCTCTTTGTTTTTGTCGGTGCCGTTACGGGACTAATCTCTTTTTACCTTGTCATTTTGCTCTGTCGCGGCTCGCCGGCTCTGATAGGATTTCCCAAGGGTTTGTCATACGCATTTGCTTCTGCTGTTATCAAGGCCAACTCGGTTTTAACCCCAACGGAGAAACTCGCGCTGTCAGAGTCATCGGTGCCGGCATTAATCGGGAAGCCCATCCGTAATGTTCTTGTGGTTGTCGATGAGTCGATTGAATACAGTGTTTTCGCCAAATTGCTCGAGAAAAACATTCCGGGTGTTACCGATTTTGGTCAGTCCTATTCGGGAGCCAATTGTTCGGCTCCGTCTAATTACGTTTTGCGACGAGCTTGGTGGCGTCGACAGGCCTCTAATCATGTAGACATCAAAGAGGTTCCTTCTCTTTTTCAGATTGCTCGAGAGGCAGGCTACCAAACGGTGTACATGGACAATCAGAACGTTTTGAAGGACGGAGCTGTTCGCAATTACATTGATGCAGAGGAAGCGCAATTCATGGATTCGGTTTACGAGACAACGGGGCCTGGATACGAGCGTGACATGAAGGCGTTAAAGCAAATTGCCGATATTTTGAAGAAGCCGGGGAAGCATTTCATTTTTGTCAACAAGATTGGATCGCACTTTCCCTATGAGCACACGTTGGTTCCGAGTTCCGTAACAAACAACCGCATTGAAAATTATTGGCGTTCCGTCAGACAAAATGCCACAGACTTCATCTTTAATCTTTCAGCGTTGGCACGTGAGGATTCAGTTTTCTTTTATACGTCCGATCACGGGCAAAACTTGAACGGCTTTGCGTCGCATTGCAACACGGGAAATGAAATTGCCACGAAGGAATATACGGTGCCGTTCCTGATTCTGACGCAAAATTCGGAAATCAACCGAAGACTTGTGAACGCCAGATTGTCCCTTTACGGGAAATTGACCCATCTGGAATTCTCTGAAAGCGTTCGCAATCTGTTGGGCAAGGAAGTTCCTGGATCGAATTCTGTGTTCAATTATGTTAAACCGAAGACGCCGTTCTGCGGTATGTATGGGCAACCGATTCGTTTTCTTGGTGTTGCGCCGTCGTGCAAGAAGCTTGATTAAGCTTAGGTCGGACGGCCTCGCTCTATTGTGCAGTTGGCGCTTGGCAAAGAATTGGGTTTGTTCTTTGACAGAAAGGTAATCCGAATAATGCACACAGGAACGGTACAATGAGCTTGTCGGTCCTATGAGTCATTGGGAGAATTTCCATGTTTCTGAAGAAAGTTCGGTTTGTGATTGCCTTGGCTTGTGTAGTTGTTTTAACGGCCTGCTCGCACCCGCAGTTGATTGATTTGGGACAATCGCAAGATGTCGTTCAGAGTCAATTAGGCAAGCCCGATGCCGTCACGGCCATGCCGGACGGAACAGTGCGTTGGACGTATTCTTCACAGCCGTTCGGGCAGCAGGTCTGGTGGCTTTTCTTTGACCAAAACGGAAAGATGATTTCTCGTGAGCAAGGCTTGCAGGAGAAGTATTTTCCGCTTGTGAAAATCGGCCAGTCTACCGAGGCCGATGTTTGGTCTCTGTGGGGGCCGTGTGCGGAAAAGTACGACTTTCGACTTGTTGGACAACATGCCTGGATGTATCGCTATAAGGACAGCGGCAATTTCGACATGGCTGTTTGGCCGCAGTTCGATAAGAACGGTATTGTCCGTAGCATGGACGTTACGCCTGATCCGTGGAAAGAGCGTGACCGATTTTTTCCCTGGTGTTTTTAGGCGAAAGTTCGAACGTTGTTGGCTTTCGCCGGGGACTCATTTTTTAAGGAAGTCGATTTCTCGCGGGTGCACAATCCGATGAAAGTCTTGTGTGTCGATGATAATCGAGGTGTCTCGGGATCCGGCATTAAAGGCCAATTCCTTGTAACGCGTAAAAAGAGTCGGATCGGCGATGCCCAACAGTTTTTCGTGAAACGAAACGGGAGGGACAGCTCCGAAGATGCACCCGGTAAGTTCCATGACTTCTTCGGCACTACAGAGCCCGGCACGACGTCCGCCCAAGGCCGCGGCTAGTTTGGCTAAGTCAGCCTGGCAATCGGCTGGCAACACAGCAAGAACATATTGTTTCACGCCGTTTCCTTTCACGAGACAAACAAGGGCTTTTGCTCCCTGTCCGAGTTCTGTCCCGCGTACTTCTGAGACCGATTGGCTTGATCGTTCACAGGCCGGATGATGCACGACACGATATTTTGCTGCTCCGGAATCAAACAGCGCACAGAGTTTTCCAAGAACGTCTTGAACCATAAAAACTTCCTTTAAGTCACAGATTAAATAATGCGATAGCATACGCCTATGACAAACGAACTTAAAAACAGTCTTCTGATTGCTTCGCCTGCCATGACAGACGAGCGCTTTGCCAAGACGGTCATTCTTTTGCTCGAACATCGGGCAGAGGGCTCTTTCGGACTTGTACTCAATAAAGAAAGTGATTTTTCGCTTTCCGATGCGTGTGAGCAACTGGAATGTCCTCCTCCTAAGCAGGACGTTGCGTTCGGCTGGGGCGGTCCCGTGCATCCGATGATGGCCTTTGTTTTACACTCGGTTCAGGGCAAGTGGCTTCGTACGGATTTTGAAGACCAAAAGACAGGTGTTGCCTTGACGGTTTCCGATGATATTTTGCGTGCAGCCGCTCAAGGGGAAGGGCCTGACAAGATGTATCCTGTTTTGGGGTGTGCCATGTGGGACGCCGGGCAACTGGAAGCCGAAATTCGGGAGGGTGCGTGGTTCTTGGCAGGATCTTCGGCTCGAATCGTCTTTGACGTTCCTTGCTCGAGGCGCTATGAAGCGGCACTTGCTTTAGTCGGCAACGAGGCGCTTGGAGACGCAAACGTCTTTGTGTCCGATGAAATCGGACACGCTTGATTTGAGTTGAGCGACGGTTCGGTAAAATACGCTTTTCAGTCAGTAACTTCCATGAAAACGCATCAGACGGGAATTGTTCTCGGATTCGATTACGGTCGAGTTCGCATCGGAGTTGCTCTTGGCAATATTTTGACAGCCGGTGCCAGACCTCTTGGCATTGTTAATGCCCGAACAAAAGTGTCTAAATGGAACGAAATTGATAAACAAATCAACGATTGGGATCCAGATTGTTTTGTGGTCGGCATTCCTCGACATCCGGATGGCAATCCGCATGAAGTCACGCGGCAGGCTTTACGATTTGCCCGCCAGTTGACTGGGCGAACGGGTTTGCCCGTTTATGGTGCAGATGAACGCTATTCGTCCGTGCTTTTGGAAAGGGACGGCAAGCGAATTGACGACGCATCGGCGGCGACTATTTTGCAACAGTGGTTTGATGAGGGGTGCCCGAAAAACGAGATTGGGCGAAAGATAGAAAAATGAATTTTTTACTCGGCATTTATCGGCTGATGAAAGTCGGTCTGTATATCATCGGATGTTTATGGACAGTGGCCTTTGTTTTGCCCGGAGCAAGTCCTGAACGGCGCGGACGCATTATTCGTGTTTGGGCCGGACGCTTGCCTCGCATGATAGGAATTCGGATTGAGTACGAAGGGACGTTGGATTGCCCGGAAGCGTTTGATTCAGGAATAACGCCCAATTCTCTCGGCAGACTGCTTGTTTCCAATCATGTGACGTTCTTAGATCCCTTTGTTATCGATGCCGTTTTGCCGGCTGGATTTGTGGCGAAAGCGGAAATAGGGCAGTGGCCCGTTTTGGGACGCATTGCGAGTGCTGTCGGAACCATTTATATCGATCGTAGCAACAAGCGTGCTTTAATCGGCATTTCCGAAACGATGGAGACCGCTTTAAGACAGGGACGCAACGTTCTTGTATTTCCAGAAGGAACCACATCAAACGGAATGGGGCTTTTGAAGATGCATTCCAACCTTTTTGAAGCGGCAACCGTGACCGGTGCCGTTACGGTTCCTCTCCTAATCCAGTACAAAAAAGACGGAGTGCCGACGAGTATTCCTGCCTGGACGGGACACGAGCCGCTCTTTACGCGGTTATGGGCGATTTTGTGCTCACGGGGCTTGTCGGTAACGGTTCATATTCTGCCGACACTAACGGCCACAAATCGCCACGTGCTATGTGCTGAGACCAGTGCCGCTCTTTCGGCAAAGCTTGGAATTACAGACCCTCTCGCTCAAACAAAAGAATGAAAGTAGATTGACTATGACAGTTGACCTTGTTCGATATGAAGTAACCGTCGGCCCCCAAGATATCGATGTTTTGGATCACGTAAATAACCGCGTTTATCTCAGATGGGTGGAAGAGGCGGCAACATATGCATCCGACTTAAACGGATGGGCGACACAGGACTACTTAAAGCTCGGTGCGGCTTGGATGGCACGTGAGCATTGGATTGAGTACCTAAGGCCGTGCGTTTTAAATGACACAGTCGAGATTTACACGTGGATTCAAAACTACCAACACGGAAGAAGTTTCCGTCGTTATGCGATGAAAAACCACGGCAAACTTTGTTGCGTGGCCGCAACAGAATGGGTTTTCGTGGATTTGACGGTTCGCAGGGCAATTGAGTGCCCGGAAGCCGTTGCCTCCTGCTTTGTGACGGTGCCGTCGGACGATCCGAGGCTCAGAGAGCTCGGTATTGCGCGCAGTGTACGGTTTTCCCCCGTTGGGCTTGCATAGTTAGGCAAAGCGTTCGGATTGTCGGATGCTTGTGGTAAGATGGTCTGAATCTCAATTCAGTTTGTGTGGCAATGTCGAGCGACGATTCTTTTTTGCTCATTGACGACGTTACGTTCGGATACGAGAAACGTGTCATATTAAACCGGGTGACCATGCACTTCGGTCGAGGTAAGGTTGTGGCCATTATGGGTGGCTCCGGCATGGGGAAAACAACGCTTTTGAAACTCATCGGAGGGTTGCTTGTTCCCTGGTCCGGCCGAATTGTGTTTGATGGAAAGCCGATTGATCCCTTAAATGAAGCATCGCTTTATGCCATGCGCGAACGGATGGGGATGCTTTTTCAGTTCGGAGCTCTGTTCACGGATTTGTCTGTCTTTGAAAATGTAGCGTTTCCGCTTCGCGAAAGAACGAACCTCGATGAAGAAACCGTTCGCGATTTGGTGTTATTGAAATTAAATGCCGTCGGGTTGCGCGGTACGGCACACTTGATGCCGGCGGAAATCTCCGGCGGCATGGCACGACGCGTTGCCTTGGCCAGGACCATTGCTCTTGATCCTCAGCTCATTATGTATGATGAGCCTTTTGCGGGTCTTGATCCGATTTCCATGGCCGTGACCTCGCGCTTGATTCGTCGTTTAACCGATGCGCTCGGTGCCACGGCGATTATTGTGACGCACGATGTGGCCGAAACTTTTGCCATTGCCGACTACGTTTATATGATTAACGAAGGCCGAGTGGCCGGCGAGGGCACTCCCGAGGAGCTCGGACAATCCGAGGATCCTTTTGTAAGGCAATTCCTGAGAGCAACGCCCGACGGCCCTGTGCGATTCCATTATCCGGCAGTCCCGTTACAGGATGATTTTTTAGGACGCAGCCATGATTGACGGAATTGTTTCTTTTTTGGATGCTATCGGCCGCACGGTCATAAAACAGACTCAATCCATTGGCGCATTCGGGCTTTTTTCCTGGCGTGTTTTGCGGCTTGTTCCGGCATCGTTGCGGCGCTTTTTTCTGATTGCGCAACAGATTCATTTCATCGGAAATTATTCGTTGGTTATTATTTCCGTTTCCGGTCTTTTCGTCGGTTTTGTTCTCGGCTTGCAGGGGTACGTCACACTTGTACAGTTCGGCAGTGAACAAGCATTGGGTGTTGTCGTGGCCTTGTCGCTCATGCGTGAATTGGGTCCGGTTGTTACGGCTCTTTTGTTTGCCGGGCGAGCGGGAACGTCACTGACGGCAGAAATCGGTTTAATGCGTGCCGGAGAGCAACTGGCAGCAATGGAAATGATGGGGGTTGACCCCATGCGACGCATCATTGTTCCGCGTTTTGTCGGATCGGTTATCTCAATGCCGATTTTGGCCATTATCTTCTCTGCTATCGGCATCTTCGGTGCTTGGGTTGTCGGCGTTGTTTTAATCGGTTGTGATGACGGAGCGTTCTGGTCTCAAATGCAAGGCAGTGTTGATGTCTTCCACGACATTCTTAATGGCGTACTCAAGTCTGTTGTTTTCGGCATTGCCGTCGGTTTAGTGGCACTTTTTCAGGGATATAGCGCGCGTCCGACACCCGACGGTGTTTCGCGTGCGACAACGCGTACGGTTGTTGTCAGTTCCCTATTGGTTTTAGGTTTGGATTTCATCATGACGGCGTTCATGTTCACGGTTGTGTGAGGCGTTTTCAATGAAACGATTAAATTTGGAATTGATGGTCGGTTTGTTTATTGTGCTCGGTTTTGCGGCATTTGCGTTTGCCGCACTCCAAGCGGCCAATTTAGGTAATTTGAACATGAATGCGCACACCTATACGGTGACCGCGTATTTTGACAACATCGGCGGGCTAAAACCTCGAGCTTCCGTTAAGAGCGCCGGCGTTGTCGTCGGACGGGTTAAATCCGTGACGTTTGATCAAAAAACTTTTCAAGCTAAGGTAGAAATTTCCGTCGATAGCCGTTATGCCTTTCCGGTTGACAGCTCCCTTAAAATTCTCACATCGGGATTGCTCGGAGAGCAATATATCGGGATTTCTGCCGGCGGGGACGATGAAAATTGGAAAGACGGATCTGTAGCTGAGCGTACGCAATCTGCGATTGTTCTTGAAAATCTCATCGGACAATTCTTGTATCAGACGGCTGAAAAAGGCGGTTCGGACAAATAACTATGACGAAACGACGTGTCAGAACTTTGATTTTTTGTTCGGTCATCCTACTTGCCGGATGTGCTCAGATTCCTCCGGGGGCGGGGGATAACCCGGATGATCCGTGGGAGAAACTTAATCGTAATACAACGGCGTTTAATGACACGGTCGATGCGTACGTAATGGAACCGGTAGCTCGTGGGTATCGTGCGGTTGTTCCTAACCCGGTGCGAGAGGGAATCTCCAACGTTTTTTCCAATCTCGGAGAGCCGAAAAACTTCCTGAACAATGTATTGCAAGGAAATCTTGACGGGGCAGCGGCTTCGCTTTATCGATTGATTGTCAATACGGTATTCGGTTTGGGAGGGATTTTTGATGTTGCTGGGACCGTTGCCGGCGTGGCTCCTCAAGAGCAAGGGTTCGGAACAACTCTCGGGGTTTGGGGCGTTCCTTCGGGGCCTTATTTGGTGTTGCCTTTTTTCGGCCCGTCTAGCATGCGTGACGCGCCTTCTTTGGCGGTTGATTTAGCGACGCATCCTGTGACCTACGTGGATCATGCGTGGATTCAGTGGGGGGCTTCGGGATTGCGAGCTATCGACGGCCGTGCGGGGCTCTTGCCGCTTACGGATACATTGAAAACCGCTGTTGATCCTTACGTGATGACGCGTGAGGCGTATTTGGGAAATCGGCGTCAAGCCGTCGGCGTAAACGATGAATCCGAATCATTTGCTGTTGATGAGTTTGAAGATGAGGATTCGGAGGGATTGTGATGCAACTGAGTCGTAGGAAATTATTGTCGATTGCAGCCGGGCTTTTTGTACTCGGTCCGATGTCTGTTTTTTCACAAGAACAATCCGGGGACCCGAATCAGTGGGTTCTTTCTGTTAGCAATCAAGTGCTCGATATGATTCGTCGTGATGCGAAACTTGCTGCGGGAGACACCGGACGCGTGCATGTTTTTGTGAATGACGTGGTGATGCCGGCTGTCGACTTTTTGCGTATGACACGTATGTGCGTCGGACCGAAGTGGCGCGGCGCAACTCCTGAGCAAAGATCTAAGCTACAAGAGCTTTTTCGCGAGCAACTGATTCGTGTTTACTCGGGAGCGCTTTCGGCTGTAAAAAATCAAAAGGCCGAGTTAGCACCGAATCGTTTAAAGCCCACGGAGAAGGATGCCCTCGTGAGAACAGTGCTCGTTGAGCCCGGGAAGCCGGATATTCATCTGGATTATCGACTCAAGAGGGTTAAGGGGCTTTGGTTCATTGTTGATGTTAATGTCGAAGGCATCTGGCTTGTCGATAATTATCGAAATCAATTTGCCGGGATTGTGAATTCTTCTGGAATTGAAGGATTAATCGCTGAATTGGAAAAGAAAAACGCGGGAGCCTAAGCGATGCGGCTTCTTGAAAAAGACATGACATTTGCCAATGTGGCATCTCTAAAAAAAGAAGGAATTGCGGCAATCGATTCCGGAGATGTCTACATGGATCTTGCTGCTGTCACACGTGCGGATTCTTCCGCCGTTTCGGTGCTACTTTCTTGGCAGCGGTATGCGCAAGGAAAAGGTCTCGCGTTGCAAGTGGCGCATGTACCGTCTTCGCTTGAGGCATTGCTTGTTTTGTATGGGGTTAGGAGCCTTTTCGATCGAATTATCGTGCTCGAAAATTGACAAACACGGTGTGCTTTGAAATAATCCGTGCTCTTCGGCGCATTAGCTCAGTCGGTTAGAGCAGAGGAATCATAATCCTTGTGTCCGCGGTTCGAATCCGTGATGCGCCACCAGTTTCTAGGCCGTTTCCCTGTTCGCGGGGAAGCGGTTTTTTGTCGTTCTAGCGCGAAAAAAGTTTGATATCCATCAATTTCGATAAGACAATCTTGCCTTGGGATCGGGGATACAATTGATTACAAATGAAGGGCTCCCGGCGGAGTCTTTTATTTTCTACGGCGTTTTTGCCGATATTTTCTCTTTTTAGGCCCCGGAGAGATTAAGTAGGGGCGACTTTACTGGTAATACACACATGTCAACAAAAAGTAATGGAAATCGTTATATAGCCATCGGATTGATGCTCTTCGCACTCTTTTTCGGTGCCGGTAACTTGATTTTCCCCGCAGCGATGGGGCAAAGTGCCGGCGTGAATGTATGGTGGGCCCTTTTGGGCTTCTGCATTACGGGTGTAGGCTTGCCGGTGTTGGGTGTTATGGCGATGGGCTATTCGGGTTGCCGCAACTTGCAGGAACTTGCCAGCCGTGTTCATCCCCTGTACGGTCTCTTTTACACGATTATCAGCTACATGGCAATCGGACCGTGCTTCGCCGTGCCGCGTACGGGAACGGTTTCGTTTGAAATCGCTGTGCGTCCCTTCCTTCCCGAGGGATGCTCCGATATTGCGTTGCCGATTTTCTTGGCGGTTTTCTTCGTGATTACCTTCTGGCTCGCGGCAACACCGTCTAAGCTTGTGGATCGTGTAGGTAAGTTGCTTACGCCGGCTCTCGTTCTGACGCTTGGTCTATTTATTTTGCAGTCTTTTGTCACGCCGATGGGAGAACCGCAAGCAGCTTCTAAGGCCTACGCAACTCCGACGATTGCTGCTGTTCAGGGTGTGCTTGACGGTTACAACACGCTCGATGCTATCGCCTCTTTGATTTTTGCCGTGCTTGTGATTTCTGCTGTTAAGGATTCGGGCGTTTCCGAAAGAGGCGCTATTGTGAAACAGGTTTACAAGAGCGGTCTTTTAGCCGGTTTCCTTCTTGCCGTTATCTATATTTTCGTGGCCAAGATTGGTGCCGAGAGTGTTACGGCTATCGGCGTGCAGGAAACAGGGGCTCCGGTTTTAGCCGAGAGTGCCAAGGTGCTGTTCGGTAATGCTGGCGCCTTGCTCCTTGCTGCCATCGTGTTACTGGCCTGCCTGACAACGGCTGTCGGACTCGTGACTTGTTGCGCAGCGTATTTCAAGAAGCTCACGGGAAAACTGCCCTATGTCACATGGGTGGCTATTTTCTGTGTTGTGTCCTACCTTATCGGCCTGTTCGGTTTAAAGACGATTATTGTCTCGACGATTCCGGTTCTGATGTTCATTTATCCGCTGTGCATGGCCCTGATGGCTTTGGCTTTCCTGCACAATTGGTTTGACGGGCGTCAGTGCGTGTATGTCTGCACGATGGCTTTTACCTTCGTGATGGCGTTAATCAGCGGTCTTGAGACAGCACATGTTTCCCTCGGAAGCCTCGGCACTTTCCTGCAAGAAACGGTTCCGCTGTATTCCTCCGGTTTGGGATGGGTTTCCTTTGCCGTTGCCGGTGCTATCGTCGGGTTGTTCTGGAAGGCAATTAGACCGGTTGCGAAGTAACCCTGTTTAACAGGTGAATAAAGACCGATCTCTCCTGTGCGGAGAGATCGGTTTTGTTTTGGCGGATGCGAATACCCCGAGAGCTTGTTTTCCGACTTTAATAGAAGGACTGCATTTTTTGATAATCAAGGCCACTTCGGCAGAAGTTCTGCCGAGCCAATGGTTTGTCGCAACGTGTTCACAAAAGGCAATCAGCCTTTCTTACGAACAGTTAGGAGCGGAGCATTTCCTTCAATGCCGACAAGCGCGGCAGCTGCTAAGAACACAAGTTGCGGTCCTAGATGCGTATTGATGGCTTCGAAGTACTCTTTGAGCGAGTGCTCTCCGACGCCGTTTCCTCCTGAACCAAGACAGGTTGCCGGGATGTCATGACTCATCGGAGCATTGGCATCAGTCGAAGCCAGGTCGTAGCCGGTCAGTTCAATGCCTAATGCTTCTTGAGCGGCTCGCGAGCACTGCAATACGGGGCATGTGTCGGGACGCATTCCGGCCGGACGCATGCCGATTTGGGTTTTCGTGAGCTTGAGTTTTAATGCGTCGTCGGTAACGCCCCAAATCGCATTTTCTTCTTCAACGGCTTCCTCAAAGGCCGTCAATATCGTTGTTTCAAGCTTTAAGAGTTCTTTGTTATCCGTGCTTCGCATGTCAACTTGAACTTCGCAATGTGCGGCGATGGCGTTGACCGTCGAGCCGCCGGAAATTGTTCCGATGGTAAAAGTTGTTTTCGGTTCATTCGGAACTTTGATATGAGCCACGCGGGCACCGGCGATGCAGACGGCGTGAATGGCACTCGGATTCTTCCCGAATCGCAGGAAAGAGTGTCCGCCGGGGCCGTCCACGGACAAGAGCCAGCGATGCGATCCCGTGGCTCCCCTTAAAATGCGATGAATGTTTGTCCCGTCCACGGCAATAAAGCCGTCAATCGGGTAGTGGTCGCACAGGTACTTAGATCCGCGGATATCGCCGTTGCCTTCTTCCCCGACAGTGCCGACAAACCAAATATCGCCTTCAGTCTGGATGTTGAGTGTATTAAAGCACCGTAAAACTTGCAAAATGGCACGCAAACCAGAGCAGTTATCTCCGATACCCGGTGCCGTGTATCGCGTGCCTTCAATCTTGACGGTCACATCGGTGTCGGCCGGAAAGACAGAATCCATATGAGAGGCTAAGACAAGGACGGGACCGTTTCCTTTCCCTGGTCGTCGACCGATGACGTTGCCAATTTCATCAATCATCACGTCTTTAAGTCCGTAAGCCTTAAAGCGCTCGGCCAAGGATGCTGCACGCTTCCCTTCGTCAAATGTCGGAGCAGGAATTTCACACAGTTCGACTTGTTCTTTCAGGCCACGGTCAACTTCCGCCAAGGCCAGATCCAGAGCTTTTTTGACAGTGTCGGAGGCTTTAAGCGCCTGAAATGTATCGTGAACGTTTTTCGCAAGAGGGGGAAGGGAAATTGTCATGGTGATGTCCTGAAATCAATTGAGTAAGGCGAACGACGAGGCAGAAAAAAACTGTCTCTACGGTAAATGTCTTATAAGACCTGCAACGCAATATAGCAAGGCGAAGGCGATTTGGGCTTGAAATTCTCGGAAAAATGCGGGAATCGATAAGAAAAAACACCGCAGCACAAAGTCTGCGGTGTTTCGGATGTTTGGTGGGAGCGCAGAGACTCGAACTCTGGACCGACGGATTAAGAGTCCGCTGCTCTACCAACTGAGCTACGCTCCCTTTCTCGATATTGGCTGAACCATTGGTGGGTCGTGCGAGATTCGAACTCACGACCAACGGATTAAAAGTCCGC
>DHJT01000078.1:12502-13455 GCA_002404465.1 Sutterella sp. UBA4713
TCTACCGACTGAGCTAACGACCCCCTTAAACCAAGCGGTCTGCCCAAGTTCGCAGAGGAACAGTCAACCGAGGTGGGGAATTAAACACGAATTTCACGGGGTTGTCAAGATTCGTTTTGAGGTTTGTGTTGCATCGGTGTCCAGTGTGTAACTAAGAAGATGATTCGGGAGTTTTTCTGGACGCAATTGCGGAACAGAGTGCCCGCCTCGAATGCTCGAATGCAAAATTAATCGTCTTTATGCTTTTTTGTCTCTTGTGTTAGGGAAAACACTAATACATTTAATACAATCAAACCATGCAAATTTTAAAAAGCGGTGCATAATAAAAATGTGAAAGGTCGGTTAAGAGCCTATGGAATCTGATTTGGAGCCCTGTTTTTACAGGAGTGCGACTTTGAGGATAAATGATTGATCTGCAATGGCGCTTTATGGCCGTCAATGAATGATTGATAGTTAAAAACTATTTATGAGGAGACTGCACGATGGCAGCCGATAAGAAACGGGTTGATTCGGTGCGCGTTGAGCGCGTTAGTGATCAGAGTGAACGGAAAAAGGCGCTTGCCGCAGCGCTGGCTTATATTGAAAAAGAGTTCGGAAAAGGCTCGATTATGCGAATGAGCGACTCGGACCATGCCGAAAACGTAGAAGTTGTCAGTACGGGATCGCTCGGTTTGGATTTGGCGCTCGGCGTCGGTGGGTTGCCTCGGGGGCGTGTTGTGGAAATCTTCGGACCGGAAAGTTCGGGCAAGACAACTCTGACGCTTCAGGTGATTGCCGAAATGCAGAAAATGGGCGGAACCTGCGCCTTTATCGATGCCGAGCATGCATTGGATGTGCAGTATGCCCAAAAGCTCGGCGTCAAACTTGATGACTTGCTCTTGTCGCAACCGGATACGGGCGAGCAGGCTTTGGAAATTACCGATGCTTTGGTGCGCTCCGGGTCAGTGGATTTG
>DHJT01000078.1:13511-18432 GCA_002404465.1 Sutterella sp. UBA4713
GAAATCGAGGGCGATATGGGCGATGCGCTTCCTGGCCTGCAGGCCCGCCTGATGAGCCAGGCGCTTCGAAAACTCACGGCCTCTATCACGAAGACCAAGACGCTTGTGATTTTCATTAATCAGATTCGTATGAAAATCGGGATTGCATACGGAAATCCGGAAGTGACCACAGGCGGCAATGCACTTAAGTTTTACAGTTCCGTTCGTATCGATATTCGACGTAAACAGACACTGAAACGCGGAGACGAAATTTATGGGTCGGAAACACGCGTTAAGGTTGTCAAAAACAAAGTGGCACCTCCGTTCAAAGAGGCAACGTTTGACATCCTTTATGGGGAGGGCATTTCTCGGGAAGGTGAGATGCTCGATATGGGAGCCGACTTAAATGTCATCGAGAAGAGCGGCGCTTGGTATAGCTACGAGGGCGAGCGTATCGGTCAAGGCCGTGACAATGCTCGTGAATATTTAAAGAGCCATCCGGATGTTGCTTCCGAAATTGAAAATAAGATTCGCTCCTTACGCGGAATGCGTGCTAAGCCAACGAGCTTGACTCCCGGAGTTGCTGCTCCTGTTACGGAGAGTAAGCTCAAGGAAAAGGCAGCGGTAGCAGACGAGTATGACATCTGATTGCTCGAGCAAGTCGTCCGGGACATCCCGGACGCTCTTATCGCAAGGCGTGGCATTTCTTGCTCGGCGAGAGTACTCTCGCCGACAGTTGCGAGAGCGCCTTCTCGAACGCATCGACGGCGTACGCCAAACATCCGACGATGTTGATCAAGCGCTCGACAAGCTTGAGGCTAAGGGTTATCTAAGTGATGAGCGTTTTGCTCAGGCTCTTTGCCGAGTTTTGTCCAAACGCTACGGAAATGTACGTCTTGCCGTGCAATTGCGTCAGGCCGGTATTTCGCAGGAAATTTCCGATAAGGTAATCCAAGCTCAAGAGGGGGAGTTGGACCGAGCTCTGGATGTTTGGCATAAACGTTTTCATACGGCTCCTGAATCCGATAAGGAGCGCGCTCGTCAGATTCGGTTTCTCGGCTCTCGCGGATTTCCTTACGACATCATCCGCCGTGTTCTGGATGCGGCTCCAAAATCGTCTGATTAGGAAATAACCTGATGTGTCGACAGGACTTTGAAAAAAACGGTACACTACGAAGTTAGCCTAGGGTTTACCCGAAGAAAGGATGTTTTTTCTGTGGAATATTTATATGACTTGTTCGTGAATCTGCACTGGGGTGCAGTCGGACAGATTATCCTGATTGACCTACTTCTTGGTGGCGACAATGCCGTTGTCATTGCACTGGCGTGCCGAGATCTTCCTTCGAATCATCGCTTACAAGGCATTGTGATCGGTACGGCCGGCGCCATTGTGCTACGCGTGATTCTCATTACCTGTGCAGTGGCGTTGCTCGACTTGCCGTTCCTGAAAGTAGCCGGCGGGGCTTTACTCGTTTGGATTGGTGTTAAATTGTTACTGCCGGAAGCAGAAAAGGCCGGCGAGAAAATCGCTTCGAGTACGAAACTTTTTATAGCAGTCAAGACGATTATCATTGCCGATTTCGTTATGAGTTTGGATAATGTTCTGGCGATTGCTGCAGCGGCGCAGCAGGCGCACGACGATCACCAGACACTGTTGGTGATTTTCGGCTTGTTGGTTTCGATTCCGTTTATCGTATTCGGTAGCCAAATTGTTTTGGCCTTCCTCGATCGCTTTCCGGTTATTGTTTGGTTCGGCGGAGCTCTTTTAGGTTGGATTGCCGGATCGATGATCTCAACGGACTCCGTTGTTCTTGAGCATTTTCCCGCACTGACGCAGTACCACACGGCCTCATGCATTGCCGGAGCCGCGCTTGTTGTTGCTGTTGCATTATGCTTAAGAAAACGCCGTCTTGCGCGAACCGATTAAAGGGCTGTGCCTAAAAGACGCTCAGTGGCTTGTATGAGGTTGCGGGCCGTCCCTGTGGCATCCGGTGTCATAACGGGCTCGGCCAGGCCGTCCTTCCCGAGCAAAATTCGAGTCGGAATTCCGGCTCGACGAGCTGCTTGCAGATCTCGGTTCTTATCGCCAAAAGCAATACTGTCGGCCAGTTCGATGCGGAGTTCCTCGGCGGCTTGAAAAAAGAGCCCGGGTTCGGGTTTGCGGCAGTGGCAGGCAACTCGATAAGCGGCAACGGGGGCGTCTTTAAGGTGAGGACAACAATAAATGCCCGAAAGCGGTGCTCCGGCCAGGGAAAAAAGCGACTTGATGTGCTCGTTTAAGATAGCTAAATCGTTCGGCGTAAAAAAGCCGCGGGCAATTCCCGATTGATTGGATACGATGACAAGATTAGCCCCTTGTTTTTTCCAGGCCCGGCACGCATCAAGAACCCCGTCGATGAGGGTAAAGTCCTCAATGCGGTATACATAACCGTGATCGATGTTAATTACACCGTCCCTGTCAAGGAATACGCCGCATCGCCCCATTACTTCTCGCCCGTCGGATATGTTTGTGACAAGTAATGCATGTACTTGGCGGTACCTTCTTCAACACTCTTAAAACGCACATTGCAACCGGCGGCGCGCAATTTTTCCAGATTCGCCTGTGTATAAGCTTGATATTTGCCTTTCAAATCTTCCGGGAAGGGAATGTATTGAATCAATCCATCAGCAACAGCTTCTTTCAGTGTTCTCTTTTTCCCGGAGAGGGAGTTCACGACGCTTAATGCGACATCATTAAAAGGTTGTGCCCGTCCGGTACCGCAGTTGTAAATGCCGCTTACAGGTTTGTTAAGAAAGTGCATCGCCACGGCGATGACGTCTTCGACGAAGACAAAGTCGCGCATCTGGCCGCCGTTACCGTAACCGAGGCATCCCTCGAAAAGACGGACTTTGCCTTCCTTTTTAAATTGGAAGTACTGGTGGAAGGCAACACTGGCCATGCGCCCCTTGTGCTGTTCGTGCGGTCCGTAGACATTAAAATAGCGCAGTCCGATTACCGGGGCTGTCAAGGACCCGGCGCGACGGCGCAAGACTTGATCGAAAAGATATTTGGAATAACCGTAAACGTTCAAGGGGCGTTCGTAGCGGACATCTTCAATAAAAATTGGGCCGGGTCCGTAGGTTGCCGCCGAACTTGCATAAATAAACGGAATCTTTAAGGCTTGTGCCCACTCAAAGAGTTCCAGCGTATAGCGGTAATTGTTCTCCATCATGTAGCGACCGTCGCCTTGCATAGTGTTCGAACAGGCACCTTGATGGAAAATCGCCTCCGGTTTCGGAGCTTTTCCGGCTCGCACTCGTGCGATAAAGTCTACTTTGTCAAAATAATCACTCACAGTACACTGGGTCAGATTGACAAACTTATCCGAGTACGTCAAATTATCAACGGCAATGACATCCGTAATCCCGGCGGCATTTAATGCCCGAACGTTGTTGCAGCCGATAAAACCGGCGGCACCGGTAACAAGATAGGCCATAGTTATTTTCCGAAAAGTTCGTTGAAGGAAACCGACGCCGTGCCCAACTTGCCGACGACAATACCGCCGGCGCGGTTGGCTATCCGGACAGTCTGATCAAGCGGTAAGCCGGCAGCAAGCATAGCGGCCGTGACGGCAATGACGGTATCTCCGGCACCGGAGACATCGAAAACTTCGCGAGCTTGGGCCGGAACGGTCAGTGCCCCGTCTTGGGTAAAAAGAGTCATGCCTTCTTCACTTCGTGTTAAAAGAAGGGCTTTGAGGTTTAATCGTTCTCGGAGTGCCTGGGCTCGAATCTGCAAGTCCTCTTCACCGGTCCATTGACCGGTTACCTGAGCCAGTTCTGCGCGGTTCGGGGTAATCATTGTTGCACCGGCATACCTATCATAGTTGTCGCCCTTGGGATCGACGAGAACAGGAATGCCCTTTTCGCGGGCCATTGCAATCATGCTTTGAATGTTTTCCAGACCGCCTTTGCCGTAGTCTGACAGGACAAGAACGTCAAAGGTTCCGATAATCTCGGAAAAGTCCGAAAGAAGACCGGAAAGAACTTCACTGGAAGGGTGGTCTTCAAAGTCAATGCGAACAAGTTGCTGTTGTCTGGCAACGATGCGTAATTTGAGTATGGTTTTACGTTCCGGGTCGGTGTTTAAACGAGCTTCGATTCCGGCCTTATCTAAAAGCTCTCGGAGCTTTCGCCCGTTTTCGTCATTGCCGACAACTCCCATGAGTGTTGTGCGAACGCCAAGGCTTGCGACATTAAGCGCAACGTTTGCTGCGCCGCCGAGTCTTTCGTCGGAGCGAACGATGCGCACGACTGGAACGGGGGCCTCGGGAGAAATTCGGTTTGCATCGCCGAACCAATACTTGTCGAGCATGGAGTCGCCGACAATTAAGACACGTTTTTTCGCGAGTAAATCTTTTTCCATGAATCGTACCGATAGGTAGATAGGTGTCAGGAGACACCACAGGCCTCGCCATTTTACCGTTCTATTACTAGCCAGAAATGCAACACGTGAAATTTTTGCGAGAAACTTCGGAAATCTCCGTTATGCGATGGGCCGTAGCGAGAGACGGACTGTTTGAAGTTCTTCAATCAAAAATGGCGAACCGCGCATTTTGTGTTAAAAGTCGGTAGTCTTTCTCGCGAGAAATAATAAGGAGGCAGTATGCAGGACGCATTGTTTGCGCAACGAGTCTCCTGGGCAAAATCGCTTGCTCGAGGACGTTGGAAGGCAATTCTTTTATCAGCCGGAGTCCCGGAAGCACTTCTTACGAAGAAAAACAAGCCCTGTCCGGCTTGCGCAGGAACGGACCGATTTTCTTTTCTTGATACGGAAGGGGACGGGACGTATTTTTGCCGCGGTTGCGGCGGCGGGGACGGTTTCTCGCTCTTGATGAAAGTTCGAGGCGAAAGTTTCGTACAGGCTTTGGCGTTTGTCGAGGGTTTTTGCGGAATCGTTCCG
>DHJT01000078.1:18518-46066 GCA_002404465.1 Sutterella sp. UBA4713
AGCGACTCCGTAAAATCACGCGCTTGTGGGCTCAAGCACGGCCGATGAGTCCGGGGGATGCCGTCTGGACGTACCTGGAAGGGCGCGGTCTTAATCCGACGCTTGCCGGATTTGAGATTCGATGCCATGCCGGACTTGAGTATCGCGATGAGACGGGGACCGTGCACGGAACTTTCCCGACGATGCTCACGCGCGTGACCGATGCAAGCGGCCAGGTTGTCAATTTGCATCGTACGTATTTGTCGGACGGGAAAAAGGCTCCGGTCCCGAGCCCTAAGAAACTTATGGCCGGTCCCCTTAAAGGTGCCTTGGTGCGTTTCGGACGCCCCGTCGATATTTTGGGCTTGGCCGAAGGGATTGAGACGGCTTTGGCCTGTGCGCAGCTTTTTTCACTTCCCGTGTGGGCTAGCCTCGGCGTGACAAATATGGCGGCAATTTCCGATTTACCGAGCAGCGTTAAGCGAATCCGTATCTATGCGGACAATGATGCCAACATGGCCGGTTGTGCCGGTGCTTTTGCGTTAGCTCACCGGTTGTCGCTCAAAGGACTGGATGTCAAAGTCATTCCGGCCCCTGATTCAGGAAGCGATTGGCTCGATTTCTTAAATCGGCATTAACAAAGAGTTAACGGTGTCAATGATAGACTTCGCGACGCATGAAAAACGTCACATCATGCGGTTTCGGGGAGAGCAATGAGTCGGATTTATCGGGTATTGACACGCATGGCATTGCCGATAGCCAAAATGTATTTGCGGTATCGTGCAAAAAAACAACCGGAGTATCTTGAACACTGGGACGAGCGCTTCGGATGGTGTCCGTTTCCGGCGCCGACGTCGCGTCCTCGCCTTTGGCTTCATGCAGTAAGTGTCGGAGAGACTTTGGCCTCACGTAGCCTGATGGCTGAATTCTTAAAGCGCTACCCGGACAGCGAAATTCTTTTAACGTGCATGACGCCGACCGGTCGGCAAATCGGGAAAAAGCTGATGGATGCATGGCCGGGTCGCATCACGCAGTGCTATCTGCCGTATGACACGCCGGAATTAACGGCCCGCTTTCTCGATCAAACACACCCGAAGATGGGCATTATCATGGAAACGGAAGTTTGGCCGAATTTGATGGCGGCGGCCCAAGATAGGGCCTTGCCTGTTGTTCTTGCCAATGCCCGCGAATCGGAAAAATCACGTCGCCAGGCGGCGCGATTTTTAAGTGTAATGCAACCGGCATTCGCAGCATTTTCGCTTGTTCTGGCACAAAGCGAAGAGGACAAGGAGCGACTTGCCAGCCTCGGGGCTCGAAACATCCGTGTTTGCGGGTCGGTGAAATTTGACATTCGTCCGGATGCGGCCCAACAAAATGAGGCTTTTGCCTTAAAAGCGAAGATTGCGCGCCCGATTGTTCTTCTTGCCAGTACACGACAGGGTGAAGAAAGCCCGCTACTCGATGCACTTGATGTGCTGGATCCGAAGGCCTTAATCTGGCTTGTTCCGCGACATCCGCAACGCTTTGATGAGGTTGAGCGACTTTTAAAAACCCGAGGGATTGCCTATACGCGAAAGTCCGTGACGCCTGATTTGCTTGAGGCGGCTCGCCGTGTGCGTGTCGTCTTGGCCGATACGTTAGGAGAAATGAGCTTTAATTGTGCTTTGGGCGACGTGTGTTTGATGGGAGGAAGTTTCGGCAATTTCGGATCGCAAAATCTCATTGAGCCCGCGGCAACGGGGGTTCCCGTAATTGTCGGGCCTTCGACATTTAATTTTGCTAAACCTGCTCAAGATGCCGTTCGGCTCGGGGCCGCGTGTCGCGTGAAAACACCGCGGGAAGCTATGGAGCTCGCCGATCGATGGCTCCATGACGGCACATTGTCGGAAAGATCGAGAAAAGCACGGGCATTTGCCGCGAGTTATACGGGGGCAACGGAAAAAATGATGGAGGAAATAGCGCGTCTATGGGAAAAAACGACATAAAAAACGTTGTGTCGATTGCCGGAGTCGACCCGTCGGGAGGCGCCGGTCTTTTAGCCGATATCAAAAGCTTGAGTGCTGCCGGCGTATACGGTGCCGGAGTTGTCACGGCTCTTACGGCACAAAACACCCGTGCCGTTACGGGTGTTTTTCCGATTCCGGGAACATTTATTCGCGAGCAGATCGATACGCTTTTTTCCGATGTACGAATCGATGCCGTCAAGATCGGTATGCTTGCCGACTCACAGGTAATTCGTGCTGTGGCCGAGAGATTGCGATTTTGGAAGCCACAGTGGATTGTTTTAGACCCCGTAATGGTGGCCAAAAGCGGGGATGCGCTTTTGGCTCCGGAGGCCGTTCGTGCACTTATTGAAGAACTTTTACCGATAGCAAGTGTGCTGACGCCCAATCTTCCGGAAGCCGGGGTTTTGCTTTCCCGAACGGTAACCCAGATTGATCAAATGGAACAGGCAGCGCGCGACTTATTCGAGCTTTCCGGTCGCCACTGCGCCGTACTCTTAAAAGGCGGGCATTTGTCCGGCACCGTATGCCGAGATGTTCTTTTTGACGGAAAGGATGTGACAGAGCGGATAAGTCCGCGTCTGAACACAAAAAACACACATGGCACGGGATGCGCGATGTCGTCGTTTCTTGCCGCGTGTCTTGCTCGTACGGGCAATCTCAAAGAAGCGTTCGCTCTGACGCAAGACTGGATGACCCGGGCCATTGCTTCTTCCGACGAGCTCGATTGCGGCAAAGGGCACGGACCGATTCATCACTTTGTCAATCTCTGGAAGCATTAGCGTGTTTTGTACAATTGCCAACAACAGAAAAATTTCGACTATTCGGATAGCTAGGTATGCAAAAACTTAAGATTCTCGGCGGGAATCGTCTTGTCGGACAGGTTCGTGCTTCGGGTGCTAAGAATGCGGCTTTGCCGATTCTGGCAGCGGCGCTTTTAACATCGGATGAAATGATTGTGCATAACATGCCGGACTTGGCCGATGTTCGGACGATGGGACGCCTTTTGGCCGGCATGGGTGTTTCGTTTTCTCGCTTGAATGCCGATACGGTGCGCCTTAAGGCCGATGCCGTTGTGAATACTGAAGCTCCTTATGATTTAGTCAAAACCATGCGAGCCTCTATTATGGTTTTGGGGCCTCTTGTTTCGCGGTTCGGGACAGCGCGTGTTTCGCTTCCGGGCGGGTGCTCTATCGGCGCTCGTCCTGTTGACCAACACATTAAGGCCTTAAAAAAGATGGGCGCCGATATCGAGATTGATCACGGATACGTTGACGCGAAAGTGCGCCGCCTCCACGGGAGCAATGTCGTAACGGACATGGTTACGGTTACCGGAACGGAAAATATCATGATGGCTGCCGCTCTTGCCGACGGACAAACGGTCATTGAAAATGCGGCACGTGAACCGGAAGTTGTTGATCTAGCTCGCTGTTTAAATGCTATGGGAGCTCGTATTCAAGGAGCCGGGACGGTGCGCATCGTCATTGAAGGGGTTCCTGCCCTTCACGGTTGCGAGTACTCGGTGCTTCCCGATCGTATCGAAACGGGAACATTCTTGTGTGCTGCCGTGGCCACGCGCGGAGATGTGCTCGTGACACAGGCGGCTCCTGCTACTTTAAAAGCAGTTATTGAAAAACTCAGAGCATGCGGGGCAACGATTCAAACGGGGGACGATTGGATTCGTATCCAAATGGATGCACGGCCTCGGGCCGTGGATGTTCGAACGGCTCCGCACCCGGGATTCCCGACTGACATGCAGGCTCAGTTTATGACATTAAATGCGGTCTCCGCAGGCAGCGGTCGCATTGTGGAAACGATTTTTGAAAATCGTTTTATGCATGTGCCTGAGTTGCAACGCATGGGAGCCGATATTACGGTTGAAGGCCATACGGCTGTGGTTCGCGGTGTTCAGTGCCTTGAAGGCGCCAATGTGATGGCAACGGATTTGCGTGCATCGGCTTCGCTTGTGATTGCCGGCCTTGCGGCACGCGGGCAGACGGTTGTTGATCGTATCTATCATTTGGATCGCGGGTACGAGCATATTGAGCAAAAGCTCAGAGGCCTCGGGGCCGACATTGTGCGTATTGATTAGGTTGAATCCATGCAAAAACGTCTTCTCCTCCTACAAGGAGACATTACCGCTCTTGCTGTTGACGCTATTGTCAATGCAGCCAATAGCACCTTGCTTGGAGGCGCGGGGGTAGACGGAGCCATTCACAGAGCGGCGGGGCCGAGGCTTTTGCACTATTGCGCTACGCTCGGCGGGTGTCCGACCGGACAAAGCCGCTTAACGCCTGGGTTCGATCTGACGGCACGATTCGTAATTCACACGGTCGGTCCCGTTTGGAAAGGAGGGGCTTTCGGGGAAGAAAAACTCCTTGCTTCCTGCTACACAACGGCACTTGATATTGCGCAACGCGAGCAGTTAATGTCTGTTGCTTTTCCGTGTGTTAGTTGCGGCGTGTATCGTTTTCCGATTGAAAAAGCCAGCCGAATTGCCGTGAAAACAGTTTATGAGCATGCCTTTGCGGGGGATGTCGTTTTCTGTTGCTTTAGTGAATCGGACCGAATGGTTTACGCGCAAACATTCCGAAATCTGGGTGTGCCGTACGTGCAAAGCTTTTAGATGCGTGTGAAAACCAAGTCCCAAATGCCGTATCCCAAACCTTCGCCGCGCGCCTGGAACTTGGTCCTCGGTCGCTCGCATAAGGGATTGGCTTGAACAGGCGCGTACCCCGTCCCGTTTAGGTTCTTTAAAAGAGGTTCGCCTTGTAAAACGGCGAGCATCTGTTCGGCGTAGTCTTCCCAGTCCGTGGCGCAATGTATGTATCCGCCCGGAATCAGCTTTTGAGCTAGAAGATGCACGAAAGGCGGTTGAATCAGACGCCTTTTGTGATGCCGTGCTTTTCGCCAAGGATCAGGAAAGAAAACATGGATGCCGGCCAAGGAGTCCGGAGCAATCATGTCGCGAACGACCTCAACGGCATCGTGACGAGCAATGCGGATGTTTGACAGTGAAAGATCCTTAATACGTCGGCATAAGGCCCCGACGCCGGCTGCAAAGACTTCGCAACCGAGAAAATCAATTTCAGGATGAGCGGCCGCGATAGCGGCCGTTGTTTCACCCATGCCGCAACCGATTTCCAAAACCATCGGGGCCGTGCGATGAAAAAGTGTTTCGGCATTGAGAAGTGTCTTTTCGTACGCAACGCAGTACTTAGGGAAAAGTTCCTGCAAGGCCCGTTCCTGAGCCGAGGAAATATGGCCGCGACGCATCACAAAACTGCGGATGTGACGTTTTTTAAGTTCTTCGATTTCTTCGGCTGTAGGCTCTTTTTTCATAGATCTTAAAAGGCGGCGTTAAAAAAACGGACCGCACGGATCCGTTTTTGCAGTGTCTGGAGCGGGCGAAGGGAATCGAACCCTCGTATAAAGCTTGGGAAGCTTTCGTTCTGCCATTGAACTACGCCCGCACAGGCTCGCAATTATGCCCGAATTTCACACTCATTTGTGGCGAAGCTTCAGAACAATCCAATCGCCCAAACTCTGAATGGACTGCACGAAAGCGATCAAAATGACCACAACGGCACACATCACGTCTGGCATGAAACGTTGATATCCGTATCGAATGCCCATGTCGCCCAAACCGCCGCCGCCGATAGCTCCGGCCATTGCCGATGCGCCGATGAGTGAAATAAAACTAATGGTCAGTCCGGCCACAATCCCCGGAAGGGCCTCCGGTAAAAGCACTTTTGTGATGATTTGATAATCCGTTGCTCCCATCGCCAGAGCAGCCTCCACAAGTCCCGGGTCAACTTCGCGCAGACTGGTTTCGACAAGGCGCGAAATCAGAGGTGTGACGGCAATTGTCAGCGGGACGATCGCGGCTGCTGTTCCGATGGAAGTTCCCGCAATGAGGCGTGTGAGCGGAATGATGGCGACCATTAAGATAATAAAGGGAGTGGATCGCACGGCATTGACGATCCAGCCGACAATCTGATTGGAGATAGGCATCGGAGCAATGCCCTTGGCGGACGTGGCATAGAGCAAAACGCCGAGCGGAATTCCGAATACGGAACCGAGCAGGCCGGAGATTCCGACCATGATGCAGGTGTCGACAAATGAGTCAAAGAGCATCCAAATCATTTCAGAGGACATAGTCGGTAATCTCCTTGACGGTCACGTTTTGTTTGCGCAGGTACTGCACGGTCTTTTCAAGCGTTTCTTGCGGGCACTGCAACATGACGGTGAGCGTGCCGAAGTTTTTTTCTTGAATCTGATCGACATTGGCAAGCAAAATGCTCAAGTCCACATTAAACAGGCGCGAGGCTTCGCTGATGACGGGCCTGTCAACTTCGTCCCCGATGAAAGTCAAGCGCAAGATGTGCTCGCTTTGCTCTGCGGAGTTTTCTTTTAAGGTGGCGCGGAGTCTTTGCACCATCGAGGGGGGAATCGTTTGTGACATCACGGTTCCGACCATCTTGCGTGTGGTTTCATGTTGCGGGTTGCGGAAAATATCAAGCACGTCGCCTTGCTCGACGACCTGGCCGGCATTCATTACGGCCACACGATCGCAAATCTGCTTAACCACGTCCATTTGGTGTGTGATCATAACAATCGTCAGGCCTAGTTCCGTATTGATTTTTTTCAGAAGGTCCAGCGTAGCCACCGTCGTTTCCGGATCTAAGGCGCTTGTGGCCTCGTCGCTTAAAAGCACCTTCGGGTCGCTGGCTAAAGCTCTTGCAATGCCGACGCGTTGTTTTTGTCCGCCTGAAAGTTGGGCCGGATATTTGTGCAAGTGATCGGTCAGTCCGACAAGCTCAATGAGCGGCTCGACCTTGCGACGGATCTGCTCGCTCTTAAGGCCGATGAGTTCGAGCGGAAAGGAAACGTTTTCATATACGGTTCGTGTCGAAAGGATATTGAAGTGCTGAAAAATCATGGCAATGTGCTGGCGCATCTTGCGCAAATCCCTTTCGTCCAGGGAATTCAGACACACGCCGTCTACGGTCACGCAGCCTTCGGTCGGACGATTCAGTAGGTTTATGCAGCGCACCAAGGTGGATTTGCCGGCACCGGAGCGACCGATGATGCCGAAGATCTCTTTACGGTGAATTTCTAAAGAAACATCGCGCAGAGCATAAAAATCCCCGCCCTCGGGGGTTTTAAAGCGCTGTGTGATATGGTCGAGTTTAATCATGAAGTGGTTTCCGACGACAAAAAGACACGAAGCAACCGTTTCTTTCGTGGTTGCCGCACGTGTGTAAAGAAGTGTCAGTTTAATGATTTTCCGCTGAACTTGCTGAAAAACCCCGAGATTTCAGACGGGTTTCACGGCAGGTGTTTCGTTCTTTTCAGTTGTGTGCAACGGAACGGAACGACTTTGTGTTCGCCACAAGGCGCCTGTCTTACATTTTTTGTCAATTCGATCGAGAAAGGCTTCGTGTTCGGCGATTTCCTGACTTGTCGCTTGCGCGGCAATAAATGCCTCCGGTTTCGGTATCGGATCGGGCTTGTCGGACTCGCCGGAAAGTTCCCCTAACAGAGATTCTTGTTTGCGCGTCATGGCCAAGTAGACCTCGGCCAAAAGATGCGCATCCAGGAGTGCTCCGTGTAACGTACGAGACGAGTTGTCAATTTCGTAACGGGAACACAAAATATCGAGGTTGTTTCTGAGCCCCGGGAAAATCGTCCGAGCAATGGCCAGCGTATCGGTAATTTTCGAACAGTAGTTCTCGAGCTTTCCTTTGCCGACACGATTTAACTCGGCGTTTAAAAAACCAACGTCAAATTCGGCGTTGTGAATAATCAGCTCGGCGCCCTTGATAAAGTCCAGAAACGAATCGGCTACGTCGGCAAAAACGGGTTTGTCTTCCAGAAATTTCCGCGTAAGGCCGTGAATTCTGACGACCTCTTCGGGAACGTCGCGCTCCGGATTGAGATAAAGGTGGAAATAATATTTCGGGTTATCGGAAAGAGATCGACCGACAAGTTCTACGCAGCCGATTTCCACAACACGATCGCCGCCCGCGGCGTCTCTGCCGGTTGTTTCCGTATCTAAACTGATTTGTCGCATGCTTTATTTTCCAAATAAGGGGCAACGCCTTTGTTGGCCAGTTCATCGGCTTTCTCATTGCCCGGATCGCCGTTATGACCCTTGACCCAGACCCACGTAATGGAAAAACGGCCGATTAAAGCATCGAGTTCTCGCCACAGATCGGCGTTTTTCACAGGCTCTCGTTTGGCAGTTTTCCAGCCCTTGGCTTTCCATGCATGAATCCATTGGGTGATTCCGTCTTTAACGTAGGAGCTGTCAACGTGAAAGACAATCGGGCAGGGGCGCTTAATGGCCTCTAAAGCGCGTATCGCAGCTGTGAGTTCCATACGGTTGTTAGTCGTTTGTGCTTGGCCTCCGCAAAGTTCCAG
The DNA here is from genome assembly GCA_002404465.1 of Sutterella sp. UBA4713. Taxonomy (GTDB): domain Bacteria; phylum Pseudomonadota; class Gammaproteobacteria; order Burkholderiales; family Burkholderiaceae_F; genus Duodenibacillus. Next base: position 26,927 of record DHJT01000078.1, read on the forward strand.
CGTACGTTCTCCGTACTTCATGTATACACCCCAGCCGCCGGGTCCCGGGTTGAATTTGCAGGCGCCGTCTGTCCAAATATGCAAAGTGGCTTCGGTCATAGCGCTTCCTTGTTGGTGTTGCCGGCTGTCACGGCGTTCGTAAAGGACAGTTTCGGTTTCGTAAATTGAGTTTTCCCGATGAGTGTCATCCCTGAGACACGCTTTTTTGCCACGAGAATTACAAGGTTTGCAAGAACCGGCCACCACCTGTCGCCGGCAAGTTCCAGAGCCGTTTTCTCAAGGGCACCGGCCTTGTGGTTGATGCCGTAAACGCCGAATGCGCCGCCTTGAACGGTAAGCCCTGCTCGGGTCAGTTGCTCTTTGGCGCAGGTGACCGTGCACGGATAGATATCATCCGGAAAAATCGTCGGTCCGAGCGAAAACTTTTGACGTAAGCTCCAAACGCCGTTACGGTTAAAAAAGGTGACGATAACAAGGCCTTCCGGAGTTAAAAGCCGAGTGATTTCCGACAAGACCGCCGCATTATCCGAGTGCCTGTCTAATCCGTGCGGCCAAAGCACGAGGTCGACCGATTCCGTTTGCAGCGGCACGGCCGTTTCTTCACATAAAAGGAGAGAACACTCGGCATTGCGGTGCATCGGATTCCTATCGCAGGCCAGAATCTTTAATGCGGCTTTCGTTTTGGAAAGTGCAGAAACAGCCGGGACGCCGAGTTGTAAAGCACATGGAACCGACAACGTTGCAAAACGCGCAAAGGCATCGACTTGCCAGGCGCAGTCGGTTTTCCCGGCCGGAGTCTCGAAATAGTCAAGTCGGGTCGGTCTTTGGTCCATCGTCCGATGTCCTTATCGCGGAAAGCCGCCCATTCCGGGAGGTAGCCCGCCGCCCATTCCCGGAAAGCCACTGCCCATGCCCGGAAAACCGCCTCCAAGCGAGCGCATCAGACGTCCGAGGCCGCCTTTTTTCATCTTCTTCATGACGTCTCGCGTCTGTTCGAACTGTTTGAGAACGCGATTGACTTCCTGGACGGAAACGCCGGCTCCGGCAGCAATACGGCGTTTGCGACTGGCCTTAATGATGTCCGGATTGCGCCTTTCAAACGGGGTCATGGAATTGAGAATGCCCTCGGTGTGGCGAAGCGAACGTGATGCGGCCTCGTCGTTGACACGGGATGCGGCTTCCTGAAACTGGGCCGGAAGTTTTTCCACGAGACTTGAAAAGTTGCCCATATTTTTAACCTGGGAAATTTGGGTGCGGAAATCTTCTAAGTCAAAGCGGCTGCCTGACTTCATTTTTTCTGCGAGCTTTTTGGCCTCGTTGAGGTTGACGTTTTTCGTCACATCTTTGACAAGGGAGACAATGTCGCCCATGCCGAGGATGCGACCTGCCATTTGCTCGGGGTTGAAAGGTTCGAATCCGTCGAGTTTTTCCCCTGTGCCGACAAATTTGATTGGTTTGCCGGTGACCATGCGTACCGAAAGTGCCGCACCGCCGCGACTGTCACCATCTGTTTTTGTCAGAATAACGCCTGTTAAAGACAGCCTCTCGTTAAAGGCTCGTGCCGTGTTGACGGCGTCCTGCCCGAGCATGGAGTCGACGACAAAAAGGTTTTCCGCCGGGTGTAAGAAATCGGCTAAACGCGAAACTTCCTGCATCATGGCTTCATCGATTGCCAGGCGTCCTGCCGTATCGACAATCAGGACTTCATAAAAATGCCGACGCGCGTAGTCAAGTGCGTCCTGAGCAATTGCCAGGGGATCTTGACCGACCTGACTCGGGAAAAAATCTGCTCCGGCTTGAGCGCTGACGGCCTTTAACTGCTCGATGGCAGCCGGTCGGTACACGTCGGTCGATACCGTCAGGACTTTTTTGCCCAGTGTTTCTTTCAGGTACTTGGCGAGTTTCCCGGCTGTTGTCGTTTTGCCGGCACCCTGAAGGCCGGCTAGGAGCAGGACTGCCGGCGGCTGAACATTTAAATGAATACTTAATTCATCGCGCGAAAGATCGCCTCCGATGACCGATGTCAGCTCTTTTTCGACGACGCCGACAAGAGCTTGTCCGGGGTTAAGCGTCCCGATGACCTCCTGCCCGAGCGCCCGGGCTTTGATACGGCTTGTCAACTCTCGCACGACCGGTAAGGCGACGTCGGCCTCCAGGAGCGCCAAGCGCACTTCGCGGAGCATGTCCCGTGTGTTTTCTTCGGTTAGCCGAGCCTGTCCGCGCATAGTTTTGACAATGCGGGCTAATTTTGTTGTTAAAGTATCAAACATGGTCTTTGTGGCAGTAAAAGCATTGCATAGGCCGTTTAGTCGAAGTTCCGAGAGTTTGTCTACAATCGTATCGGCTCGGGCCTGTTCGAAGTCGGGGTTCATTGTACGGCAAGAATGTCTGTTGCGACTTGCCGGACCGACCGATTGAGCATGAGGATTATTCAGATGCAGGGACTGTTTTCTTTATCGTGGGCGGCGGCGTTTTTGTACGCGGTTTTCGCATGGCGAATTCTCGATGTGTTACGCACTCCTGTGGCTACAGTTCCGCGAGGGGTGCTTTACGGAGCGTTTTTGGCACTTGTTTTGCATGCCCTTGCCGTGTACGGTGCTGTTTTTTCCGATTCTCAGGTGCATTTCGGATTTGCGCTAGCTCTTTCCTGTGCTCTTTTGGCGGCTTGTTTTGTGATTTTGGTCGAAAGTGCCGTTCGGCGCGTCACGGTTCTGACGGGTTTTGTGCTTCTTTTGGCTTGTCCGGCGGTTCTTGTTCCGGAATTTTTCGAGGCCCCGGTTATGCTTGTCGCCCCGAGTTTTGCTTTCAAAGCGCACATCGGATTTGCTCTTGGGGCTTACGGCTTTATTGTCGATGCGGCCGTTCAGGCCGTGTTGCTTTCTGTTTTTTCTCGCCAAATGAAGCATCCTGACCGATCTGTTAATGCCGGGTGGCTCTCGAATATGCCTGACTTGATGGCCATGGAGCGCATCTTATTTCGAATTGTTGCCTGTGCTTTTACTTGTTTAAGCGGTGTGCTCATTTTCGGGGCACTGACTACGCGTGAAGTTTGGCATGTGGCAATCGGATTTGATCATAAGACGGTTTTAACGTGGTTATCCTGGCTTGTTTTTGCCGTTCTTCTGGCCGGACGCCGATTCTTGCATTGGCGCGGACGTGTTGCGCTCTGCTGGTTTTGGGTCGGAACGGCAATACTGGCCGTCGCTTACTTGGTGTATCGGTTTGTCATTGAAGTTGTTTTCTCATAAGGTCTGACGATGGGGCGAATTCTTTTTTTTGTCGGTCTGATCATTATTCTTTATGCCTTGATTCGGACGGCACTGAGTGCACGAAAACCGACGAAGAAAAAGCGCTCTAAGATTCCGTTTGTCGTGCACATGTGTCAATGCCCCGTGTGCGGAACGCACTTTCCGGAAGATGAGGCCGTGCTAGGAGACGGTGTGAAGTACTGCTCAGAAGCGTGTCGAGCGAAGGCTCGGGGGAAGCATGCCTCATAAGAAGTTCTTTTTTCTTCGCAAGGACGGTTGGTGCGATGGCGTTGAGCATCTGCCTTCGCCCCACTTTAACGAAAGGCCTGCCGGAGTAGAACCGTCGCTTGTCATACTCCATTGCATCAGCTTGCCGCCCGGATGTTTTGCTACGGGTGATGTCGCCCGACTTTTTCTCGGGAAGCTGGATGTGACAAAAGATTCGCGTTTGGCTGATTTAGCCGGCCTTCGTGTTTCATCGCATTTTTTTGTCACACGCGACGGACGTGTTTCTCAATTTGTCTCCTGCCAAGACAGGGCTTGGCATGCCGGCGTAAGTTCCTTTATGGGACATGATAATTGCAATGACTATTCAATCGGCATTGAGCTTGAAGGCACGGACGACACGCCGTTTCAAAAGGAACAATATGTGTCGCTATGCCGGCTTTTAGCGGCACTTGCGAATCGGTACAGACTGAAAGCTGTTGTCGCGCACAGCGACGTTGCTCCGGGGCGCAAAACAGATCCGGGGCTCTGTTTTGACTGGCAGTATCTGCAAAGGCGAAAATCGGCTTTCGGTAGCCCGGATTTCCCCGGACCGGCGGCTTGTTCGGCCAAAGCACTGTATGATGCCCGTCTGGCTTGACGCTTGGCTTAAACGAAAGATTTACAAAAGGGTTTGACGATGAATTTCGTTTTTTGGTTGGTTAATCTTGTTGCGTCTATTTTGGGATGCGTCCTTCTCTTAAGGGCCTATCTTTGGTCGCTGGCAATCAGCCCTCGAGACCCGACGGTGCGTTTTGCGTGGAAATTAACAGACTGGCTTGTCAATCCGATTTCATACGTTATTCGGCCGCGAGGTAATTGGGAGTGGGCCAGTCTTGTCAGTGCCTTGCTTGTCGCCGTGGTCGCAACGCTACTATCTCGGGAAGCGACCGGATTTCCGGCTACGGGTCTTGCGTTTGCGATTGCTCCGATTGCGTTGGTGTTGCGCTGGGCTACGGATTTGATGACGTGGGGATTGATTTTTTACTGCGTGATGAGTTTTCTTGCCAATCCGTTTTCTCCGTACTATGCCCTGCTTTCGACACTGATGGAGCCGTTCTTGCGGCCTTTTCGTCGGTTTATCCCGAGCATCGGGCGGATTGACTTAACGCCGATTGTGCTTTTTATTGTGCTGTCAGCTCTGCAGGGATTCTTGATTGTCCCGGCCAGCACAGGCTTGTTGCTGCTCTGACAGGCGGCCGGAAGGAAATTCCGACCGGCCGCCTGTCAGAAAGATGAAAAACTCAGACGTTAAACAGAAAATTCATCACATCGCCGTCGGCAACGATGTAGTCTTTGCCTTCTGCGCGCATTTTTCCTGCTTCCTGTGCCCCCTTTTCTCCGCCGAGGGCCACGTAGTCATCGTAGGAAATCGTTTGGGCACGAATGAAACCGCGCTCAAAATCCGAGTGGATGACGCCGGCTGCCTGCGGAGCGGTATCACCCTTGTGGATTGTCCAGGCGCGCACTTCCTTTGGCCCGGCAGTAAAGAACGTTTGTAATCCGAGTAGGTCGAATCCGGCGCGGATGACGCGGTCCAATCCGGCTTCGGTCATTCCCATATCTTCGAGGAAAACAGCTTTGTCTTCGGCTGGCATGTCGGCGATTTCTGCTTCCGTCTTGGCGCAAATAGCGACAACGGGAGCGTTTTCTTCGGTAGCGTACTTTCGCACGGAATCTAAAAGGGGATTGTTCGTGAAACCCTTGTCATTGACATTGGCCACATACATGACGGGTTTGAGTGTCAGCAAAAAAAGAGGACGCAACTGCTCGAGTTCTTCTTTTGTCAGTTTCGCGGAACGCGCCGGTCGCCCTTCGTTTAAAACGGGCTGAACTTTCTCGAGGGCCAAAACAAGTTTTAACGCTTGTTTGTCACCGCCTTGACGTGCCTGCTTTTGGTAGCGCAAAAGCGCTTTTTCCACACTCGCCAGATCTGCCAAAGCCAATTCCGTGTTGATCACCTCAATGTCGCTGATCGGATCGACTTTTCCGGAAACATGGATGATATTGTCGTCGTTAAAGCACCGCACGATATGGGCAATCGCATCACATTCACGGATGTTTGCTAAAAATTGATTGCCCAGCCCTTCGCCTTTGCTTGCTCCGGCCACAAGACCGGCAATATCGACAAATTCCACCGCGGCAGGAACGATACGGGCCGGGTGAACGATTTCGGCCAATGCCTTTAGACGCTTGTCCGGGACTTCAACAATGCCGACATTGGGCTCAATGGTGCAAAACGGATAATTCTCGGCAGCAATGCCGGCCTTTGTAAGCGCATTAAAAATGGTGGATTTACCGACATTGGGTAAGCCTACGATGGCGCATTTCAGTCCCATGATGTGTTTCCTTACTCTTTGAGCGCATCAAGCGCTTCTTTTAAATGGTGTTCGTCATACAGGGCAAGGCCTTCTTTGGCCAGAGCTGCTGCCGCGATACCTTGACCGCTGATGAGTTTTCCGCTGTGCGTTCCGTCGTAAACGGTATTCATTCCGCAACTCGGACTCTTGGATTTCAGAACGGCGACTTTAACCCCATGTTTGCGTGCCAGAGCGACGAAATTTTCGGCTCCTTTGATGAAAAAGGCCGTAACGTCTTTACCGGATTGGGTCAGAACACGTCCGTTTCCGTTTAAAACGTCATCGGCCGTTTTTCCCGGCTCGATTTCGGCGGCTTCGCGCGGGGTATCAAGGCCGGCAGAACATTCCGGACATAAAACGGCTACCTCGCCGACATTGAGCATGTAGTGAAGGCGTTTGTCGACGATGCTCGGATAGGTCTTGGCATCGTATCGGCAACACTGCCCGACAAGGCAGGCACTCATGCAAAGCTTAACGGTCACGATTGCAACTCCTTTAGGCGAGGAATTTGAGTTTTGGGGGCGTGTGCAAACTTCATGATGGCTCTTTCGACGCGATCCATTTTCCCGTCAATCAGATTGTCCAGAGTTTTTAATGCTTCTTTTATACACGAATCTATGGCTTGACGATGCTCCGGGGTCGGACACCCGAGAACCCAGTCCGCGACCTGCATGTTCGGGCAGAAAATGCGAGGGTGCCCGATGCCGAGCCGTAAACGCCAAAAGTTCGGCGTAGAGAGCTTTTCGGTGATATCTTTTAAACCGTTGTGTCCGGCATTTCCGCCACCGAGTTTGATTTTCATTGTTCCGGGCAGTAAATCGAGTTCATCGTGAACGATAAGAATTTGCTCGGGTTTGAGCTTGAAGTACGAACGCATGGCTTGAACAGCCGAGCCCGACAGGTTCATATATGTCGTCGGTTTTAAGAGCCAAACGGTCCCGCTTTCTGTTGTGGCTTTGGCCGCAAGGCCAAAGAATTTCGCTTCATCTCGAAACAGAGCGCCCGTTTGGGCTGCAACGGCGTCGACAAAATCGTAGCCCACGTTGTGGCGGGTTCCGACATACGCGCTCCCGGGGTTTCCGAGGCCGACAATCAAACTGATAGCAAGGCAGTTAGGCATATCCGATAGAGTAGACTAAAAAAGGTCCGCCGACCGATTAGGGAGGGCGAACCTTTTATACAAAACGCAATGCGTTACTTCTTGCTGTCTTTTGCAGGTGCTGCAGCGGGAGCTGCACCGGCAGCAGGAGCCGCGGCAGCTGCACCGGCAGCAGGAGCCGCAGCAGCCGTTGCGGCGGCGGCCGCCGCCGGCGTATCGTCGGCAATTGTCGTCACGGTAGCAATCGGCTGTTCGGGGTTGACGGCTTTAACATTCTCAGGCAATTTCAAGTCGGCAACGCGCATCGTAAAGCCGGTTGTCATGCCGGACAAATCCACGTCGATAAACTCAGGCAGATCTTTGGGTAAGCATGACAGATCCACGGTTGAAACAATGTGACTGACAAAGGCCTTTTCAATCTTAACGGCCGGGCTCTGTTCTTCACCGAAGAAGTGCAGCGGAACGCGCATCGTGACGTCGGCATTCGGATCAATGCGCTGGAAATCCACGTGCAAGCACTGATTCTTGTACGGGTGCATCTGGAAGGAACGCAAAACGACGAGTTCGTCGGCGCCGTCCAATTCCATCGTCAGAATCGAAGCGTGGAACTTTTCTTTCTGCAAATCATAAAAAAGATCCTTGTGATCGATTTCAATGGGCGTTGCGGCGACATTGTTCCCATACAAAATGCCGGGAACCTTGTTTTCGCGGCGCAGGCGGCGGCTCGCACTCGTTCCCTGTGCCTTACGCGTTTTGGCGATGACTTTCATGAGTTTTACTCCAAAATAAATAAGCGTGTTTTTAGGAGAAGCGTCTCGGAACGGCCGCGACCAGCACATGCCGAGAACGTTTCTGTTTTTACATTAGTCTTCCGTGAATAAAGCACTCACGGAGTTTTCACGCGCGATGCGTGAAATGGTTTCCCCGACCAAAGAGGCGCAACTTAGCTGGCGAATCTTTGGGCAGGCTTGGGCCGCGGGACTGAGCGGAATCGTATCGGTGACAACGAGCTCGTCGAGCGCGGAGTTGATAATTCTTTCAACGGCATTGCGCGATAAGACCGGGTGCGCAATGTAAGCCAGAACGCGTGTTGCACCGCGTTCTTTTAAGGCGCCGGCGGCGTTACAGAGCGTGCCGGCCGTATCGACGATGTCATCGGTAATGACACAGGTATGGGCATTGACATCGCCGATGATGTTCATAATTTCGGCCACGTTGGCCTTGGGACGACGCTTGTCGATGATGGCAAGATCGACACCTAAGAGTTTGGCCATCGCGCGAGCACGGACAACGCCGCCGACGTCGGGCGAGACAACCAGTAAGTCCGGATAGTTGCGCGAGACCAGGTCATTTAGTAGGAGCGGTGTGGCGTAAATGTTATCGACGGGCACATCGAAAAAACCCTGAATCTGGTCGGCGTGCAGATCCATCGTCAGAACACGGCTGACGCCGACGCTCTGGAGCATGTTGGCCACGACTTTGGCAGAAATGGCCACACGCGTAGAACGCGGACGGCGGTCTTGACGGGCATATCCGTAATAGGGCATCACGGCTGTAATGCGACGCGCGGAGGCGCGACGCAGAGCGTCAACCATAATCATGACTTCCATGAGGTTGTCATTTGTCGGTGAACAGGTACTCTGCACGATGAATACGTCCGAGCCACGGACATTTTCATTGATTTCCACCATCACTTCTCCGTCGGCGAAGCGATTGACGGTAGCTCGTCCCATCGGAATATTAAGGTACTGTGCCACAGCATGGGCGAGTTTGGGATTGGCATTACCGGAGAAAATTTTCACGTCATCCGGACACATTGCGGACATGATTGACACCTTTCGCATACGTTTCGCAAGAGCGGATATGCGGACAAATTCGGGAGGATTCCTTTTTCGTGCCCTAAAGCAGCGACACCGAAAAATCCGAGCCGAGAAACCCGACAGGGATCGCTGGCAGGGGAGGATGGATTCGAACCATCGAATGCCGGAATCAAAATCCGGTGCCTTAACCGCTTGGCGACACCCCTACGGAAAAACGCCGTATTCTACCCCACGGACCACCGATGCAGGGGGTGAACAGGAAGAATTTTTGCAAGATAACCGGTAAAAGCGGGAGGAATCTGCAACAGAGCCTCGAATGCGGCCGCCTGATTTTTTTTCAAAACAAAGACAGCAGACCCGGATCCTGTCATGCGACTGCCCGGTCCGAGGGTTTCAAGTGCAAGACCGATTTGCGGATTCATGCGAACGGCAACGGGTTGCATGTCATTTGTTCCGAATAGACGCGGCCAGTGTTCTTGCGTAAAACTCTCGAAGGCGGTTTGCGAAACCGGCGCCGTATCCCGCTTCAATGCGGCATCTTTGTAGATGGCTTGTGTTGACGTCGGCTTCGGGGGCATAAGAACGGTAGCGAAAGCTTGCGGGACGGAAACGGCCGTCAGTTTTTCACCGATTCCGCAAGCAAATGCGCTTTGACCGAAAAGAAAAAAAGGAACGTCTGCCCCGAGTCGTGCCCCGAGATTAAGGAGATCGTTCCGAGAAAGATTTAAGCCCCAGAGGCGATTGAGCGCAATGAGTGTCGTGGCGGCATCGCTTGAACCGCCTCCGAGGCCGGCACCGGAAGGAATGTGCTTTCGGACATGAATTCGCGCTCCGAATCGACAGGCTGTTTCACGGGCCAGAAGACGGGCGGCCTTTACACATAGGTCTTCGGAGGGATTACCGACCGTGTCGCCCCTGCGTTCAATTCGAGAGTCGTCAAGACGGGTAATCGAGATATGGTCCATTAAATCAATAAGGACGAAGACAGACTCGATCAGGTGGTAACCGTCGGGGCGGCGCCCGACGATATGGAGGAATAGATTTAATTTGGCCGGAGCCGCAAGGTCTTTTAAGGTACGAGGTGTCATTGTCCGGCTTTCGTATCGATAACGACGACAAGGGCCAAAGTGCCTTTTGTGAAAGCCAGTTTGCGAGCCGCGCCGGATTGTTCGCGTTCTAAAACGCGCACAGTCCAGCCGAGCTGTTCAAAGGAGTTATCGTCAAGGCGTCGGAAAGGGTAACGGCGGTTCGGTTCTCCTTCGGTCCAGTCCGAGACAGCGGAAAGAGGGACGGAAAAACCGAGCATTCTTTCCATGAGGGCTTCGGCGTTTTCGTCAACAACGGCCTGTTTTCCCGGTTGCAGAAAGGTTGCCTGATCTTCGGTGACTTCAAGTCTTGCCAGTGTCGTATTTAAAGGGCCGAGAAAATCAAGTTTAAGCCCCTTTTCGGTTGAATCAAGTCGAAATCCGGCAGCAAAGCGTTTTAAGGGAGATAAGGTATCTCGAGCCAGAAGCTTTCCGGTTTTTCGCCGCAGGTCGGATTCCTGTTGCGGTATCGGCAAGCAGGTGCATCCGGTAAGAAGCGCGCCTGCCAGGCAAATGAGGTTGCGTCGGACTTTGTTCATGGTTGAATTTTCTTTAAAAGTAGTTGGGCGGGGTTGTTCTTCGGATCTTTCGCCAAAAGCTCCTGAAGGACACGAGTGGCCTGCGCCGTTTTTTGTTGTCTGATGAGAATTTGTGCCAGGTGAAGAGCTATTTCGGGTTCGTTAGGCTCCAGCACAAGAGCTCTTCGGATCCATTTTTCGGCTTGAGCGAAATTTCCCTCTCGAAAGCAAAGCCAACCCATGGAATCAACAATCGAGCCGTCTTTACCCTCTGAAAGCGCAACGGCCTTTTCTATGTAGGGGCGGACCTTGCTTGCGGGTTCGCCGTGCTCGAGCCACATATACCCTAAAGCGTTGTAGCCAAGCGGATCATTCGGTCGTAACGTGATGAGCGTTTTCAAGCTCGTTTCTGCCTGTTTAAGCCAGCCGAGTCGCTCGGCCACCATGGCTTTTCTATAGAGCACATCGGTATTGTTCGGGACGAGTTTTAAGGCCTCATCCAGGTAAAGCATGGCTTCGGTGTCGCGTCGGGCATCGGATAGTATTTGCCCTGCATAAAGTAAAAACTCGGCTTTGCGCGCAGGGTCTTTCGTTCGGATGTCGTTCAGAACAAGGCAGGCTTCATCGATTCGGCCGAGTGTTTGAAGAATTTGGACTTGTTTTAAGCGGGCCGGAATGTACTTGTCCCCCTTTTTAACTTTCGAGAGCCAGTTAAGGGCTGTCTCAGGCTCATTGCGGGCCAAAGCAACAAGGGCTAACTGTACGTAGGCCGGCTCGGGAATGTATCGATTCTCTCCGTCGGCTTCAGCGAGTGATAAAAAACGGTGGTAGTAACGGATAGACGCTTCAAAATCACGCATTTCCTGGGCGACAAGACCGCTCAAAAACCAAACTTGCGCATCGGAAGGGGTTACGGCAACGGCTCGACGAAGCTCTTTGCGTGCGGCGTTGGTTTTTCCGGTTCGAGCCAGGACCTTGGCATAAGCAATGCGTGTCCGAACATCTTGCGGATAGTGTTTTAGGTGTTCGGCCAGACGGCTCCTGGCTTTTTCCGGTGCTACTCGAAATTGAAAATCGACGCTTTCAAGTAAAAGCTGAGTGTTCTCAGGGGAAAGGGCGCACGCTTTAAGCGCATGATCCAAGGCTTTCTGATCGAGATTAGCTTCCTTGGCTGCATAGGCAAGCGTGTGCTCGACGTAAGAATTCGGATTTACATGGTTTCGCAGTGCTTCCAGAAGGGCATAACGACGGACTTTGTCGGAAAGTACGGAAGATTCGTCGGCAAATTGCTCGAAAAGAGAAAGCACGTCGTCGCTTTTTTTTGCGGCACGCGTCAAAACAATTTCGGCACTTTGCCAATGACCGGACTTGCACTCGGAAAGGGCTCGTGTTAAGAGATTGACTTCGTTATCCGGGTCAAGTGTGTCTAGCAGTTTTTTCGATTTGACAATTTTGTCCTTGTCTTTCATCGCAAGGGCAATTTTATAGGCGCGGTCTGCAAGGGCCGTATCGGATGTCAACCGTGTGGCATCTGTGTAGGCGAGCCAGGCATCCGTATAAAGGCTGCGCTGTAAAGCAATTTCGCCGAGCAAGATTTCCGCCAGAGCCGTCTGACTCTGTCGGGTACTCGTCAGATCGGCATGTGCCGGGTTTGTGACCCAAAAAAACACCGAACAGAAAACAAAGACGGCCTTGGAAAAGGTGCTGATCAAAAAGGTCTCCGAAAAAGAACAAATTTAAGCGGACTATAACGCAAAAGGATTTTGCCAACGGCTTTACGAATGTTCAGGCACTGTAAACTTCGGCTTTCGCCAATACAAGTGACTATACTGACGCGAATATATCAAGTTAACGAAAAAGCCAGCCCCTTCGAGGCGGAGTTGTATTTGTAAAATGGAAGCGGTTTTGCATTTTTTTCTTTGGGCGGTTAGTCGGATTCCTTTGTCTGTTTTACGCCGCGCGGGAAGCTTTTTCGGGGCTGTTGTTTACATAGTCGCTCCAAAATACCGTCACAAGATTCTCAATAATGTTGACCGAGTCGGCTTGCCCAAATCGGTTGGCTACGAGTCATCGCGGCATACCGGAATGCTTGTTGCCGAAACAGGATGGCTTTGGGGACGAAGTAACGAAGAGATCATGCAAGCCGTTGCGTTTGCTCCCGGCGTCATTGAGACATTTTCTTCGGCTTTGGATTCGGGAAAGAGCGTCGTCCTGATGACGCCGCATGTCGGAGGATTTGAAGCGATTCCGGTGGCCGTTTTCGAAGCGATTTTAAAAAAACGGGGAAAGGCTCTTTCGATTTTGTATCGCGAGCCGAAAAGTCGCATCATTCGTCCCTTTGTCAAACATAGCCGTACGCGTCCGGGGATGGATCCGGCACCGGCCGATTTGTCCGGCGTGCGTAAGATTGTTCGTGCTATGCGTGCCGGCGGTGTTTTGGGATGCCTGCCCGATCAGGTCCCCGGACGCGGTGAGGGTGTCTTGGCTCCGTTTTTCGGTCAGCCGGCCTTTACGATGACGTTCCCGATGAAAATGGCTCGGCAGTTCAATGCCGTGTGCATTGTGATGACGAGCGAGCGAGTGGCAAGAGGTTGGACGCTTGACGCTCAGTTGCTTGATTATCGGGCAGAGGGCGACGCGCTGTCGGATGCAACGGTCATGAATGCGATGATCGAACGGGCTGTGATGAAAACGCCGGAACAGTATTTATGGAGCTACAACCGCTACAAAAAAGCAGCGCATTACGTCAGACATTTTGCGTCTAAGGAGTCCGATTCATGCAAGTAATCAATGATATGGTCGGTGCTTTGGGGGTGCGGCTCATTAAGTGCTTAGCCGGGATGGAGCCGAATCGACGCAATAAGCTTGCTCGCCTGTTAGCGCCGATATTTTGGTATGCCGTTCCGAAACGCCGAAAGATTGCTTTGCGCAATTTGGAACTTTGCTTTCCGGAAAAAACCGAGGATGAACGCGAGCAGATTGCACACAAGCTGTGTTTTAACATCGCACGCTCGGCTATCGATCACGGGGATTTATGGGCTGGAACGGTTGAACAGGTTCGTTCTCTCGTGCACATTGAAGGACTGGAAAACATTACCCGCGAGACCGGACATCCTCTTCTTGTCATTGCGCCGCACTTTATCGGCCTGGATGCGGCGGTGACAGCGCTTGCCACGTATGTTCGAGGTGCCGGTCTTTATCAGAGGCAAAAAAATGCGGCTTGGAACAAAGCGGCATTGGAGGGACGGCAACGCTTCAGTCACTCGGAGCTCATAGAGAAAACAGGGCGGGGAGATGTAAAAAAGATGATTCGGCTGATTTGTCAAAATCTGCCGTTTTATTACCTACCCGATATGGACTACGGACGTTCACATTCGGAATTCATTGATTTTTTCGGGGTGCCGGCGGCTACAATCCCGGCGGCAAGCAAACTGGCGCGTATTACGAAAGCCAAAGTTGTTTTTTGCGTGACGGAAATGACCGAAACCGGGTACGTGACGCATATTTCAAAGCCCCTCGAAAATTTTCCGACGACTGACGCACTTGCCGACACCAAACGGATTCAAAAGGAAATCGAACGGTGGGTTTTACGATTTCCGGATCAGTACTTTTGGATGCATCGGCGTTTTAAGACGCGACCGATCGGTGAAAAAAGTCTTTATGAACCCTAGGAACGGCGATGGAACTATCCTTTACAAAAATGCAAGGGACGGGAAATGATTTCGTCGTCATTGATGCGACGAAGACGCCGTTTTCCCTTTTGCCGGATGTAATCCGTGCATTAGCTGACCGACACACCGGAATCGGATTTGATCAGATGCTCGTTGTGCAAGCCGATGAAACGGGTGAGGCGGATTTTTGCTATCGCATCTTTAATGCCGACGGCGGCGAGGTTGCCATGTGCGGCAACGGAGCACGGTGTTTTGCACTTTATGTGCGCAAACACGGTTTGACGAAAAAAAATCGGATTCGTGTTCGCACGATGTCGGGAATTATTACGCCGGAGATTGTTTCGGACGACATGGTGCGCGTGGATATGGGATGCGCGAGTTTTTGTCCTGAGGACGTGCCGTTTGTTTCGGCCGGGTTTAAGCGCACAATGCGTCAAGAAGCCTGCTTGTATCACGCAGATATTCACGGAGCGGTTCTGACGTTCGGTGTCGTGAGTATGGGAAATCCTCATGCAGTCTGTCTGGTTAGCCCTGAGCAACTTGCGCTTATCGAGACAATCGGGCCGGCACTTCAAGCAAGTAAGGCCTTTCCCGAAGGCGTTAATGTCGGGCTGTTGGCCGTTTGTTCGCCGACAAAGGCTCGACTGCGTGTTTTCGAGCGCGGTGTCGGAGAAACGCTCGCTTGCGGATCCGGCGCTTCGGCTGCTTTTGCTTTGGCACATCGAGCCGGGCTCTTAAAGGCAACTGCGCAATTTCAGATGCGTGGCGGAAATCTTTTAATGCAATCGGGTAAGGACGGGCATGTTTTGCTCACGGGGCCTGCCTGCGAGGTTTTTGAAGGAAAGATTTCGGTTAGGGACGAAAGACAATGATTGACGTTATTTTGAAAAAAGGTAAAGAAAAAAGCCTTTTGCGTCGGCACCCGTGGGTCTATGACACGGCTGTTGCCCGCGTCTCGGGAAAAGCTGCGCCGGGCGAACTCGTACACGTGGTTTCCAGTGCGGGACGTGTGCTCGGCACCGGCGGCTATTCGCCGGCTTCCTCGCTTCGTGTGCGAATGTGGTCGTTTGATGCAGCAGACGATGTCGGCTCAACGGATTTTTTACAAAAACGCTTGGAACATGCCGTACGGGCGCGTGAGGCGTTGCTCAAAAGAACAACAGCGCGTCGTCTGGTATTTGCCGAGGCAGACGGGATTCCGGGACTTGTCGTCGATCAATACGGCCCCTGGCTTGTAACACAATTTCAAAGCGCCGCCGTTGAAGTAAGACGCGACGACATTGCCTCAATTTTAATGCGCATCACGGGAGCACAAGGAGTTTTTGATCGTTCCGATGCTGCGACACGTCAGCGTGAAGGACTGGCGCCGCGCGTCGGTGTTTTGATCGGTCAAGAGCCACCGGAGTGCATTGACGTTGTTGAGGACGGCGTTCGATATGGTGTGGACGTCCGAAAGGGGCACAAAACCGGGTTTTATATCGATCAGCGGGAAAGTCGCCTTGCCGCACAGCGCCTGGCGCGCGAATTTCGTGAAAAAACCGGTCGGGGGTTGCGCGCATTAAATTGCTTTTGCTATACGGGAGGTTTTTCGCTTGCACTGATGGCCGGCGGTGCCGCATGTGTTGACAGTGTTGACAGTTCGGCCGATGCCTTAGCCCAAGCCAAAGCCAATGCGCGGTTAAATCACCTTCCAGAAGAAACGTTAAACTGGATTGAGGCGGACGTCTTTGATTACTTAAGGGCGGCACGCGAGGCCGGAAAGACCTATGATTTGGTGATTCTTGATCCGCCTAAGTTTGCTTCGAGCCACTACCACGTCGAACGTGCGGCGCGTGCGTACAAAGATATTAATTTAAACGGGATGCGGCTGTTGCGTGAAGGCGGACACTTGATGAGTTTTTCCTGCTCGGGCGCAGTGGATGTCGATTTGTTTCAGAAGATTCTGGCGGGAGCCGTTTTCGATGCCGGAAAAGATGTCTGGGCCGTGGAGCGTTTCGGGGCCGGAATCGATCATCCGCTTCTGATGACGTATCCTGAAGGTGAGTATCTGAAAGGAATGCATCTTTTGATGCGTTCGGACGGGTTTGTTTAGGACAAAAGTATGCAAGAAGATAATTTGGGATTGGCTCCGGAACCGGAGATTCCCGTAACGATTCTGACAGGTTTTTTAGGCGCCGGAAAGACGACGCTTTTGAATCGGATTTTGTCAGAAGACCATCATCACAAGATTGCGGTAATTGAAAATGAGTTCGGTGAAGAAGGAATCGACAACGAACTGCTGGTGCAAAACGATAAAGAGCAGATTGTTCAGATGAATAACGGGTGTATTTGTTGCACGATCCGCGGGGATTTGTCGCGAATTCTGACCAATCTGCGATTAAGACGTGATCGCGGAGAAATTGATTTTGATCATGTTGTGATTGAGACAACCGGTGTTGCCAACCCCGGCCCCGTGTGCCAAACGTTTTTTATGGACGATGCCATTGCCTGCTTTTATCGCTTAGACGGCGTCGTTACGCTTGTCGATGCCAAGTACGGCAACAAAACACTTGATGAGCAACCGGAAGCGAAAGACCAGGTCGGGTTTGCCGATCGCATCTTTGTTTCTAAGACCGATTTGGTTAAGCCGGAAGAATATGAGGAACTGAAGGCGCGACTCGTTTCCATTAACCCGCGTGCTCCGATTGAGGCTGTGCACATGGGACAGGTTGCCGTCGAAAAGGTACTCGATATCTATGGTTTTAACATGAATGATATTTTGGATATCGACCCGGCGTTTTTCTCGTCCGTACACCCGCATCATCATAACGATGATGTGAAAGCATTTGTCTTCGAATCCGATAAACCCATGCATCCGGTGCGTTTCGAACAGTATGTTCAAAGCTTGGTAGCCGTCTACGGTCAAGATATGCTGCGCTACAAAGGCGTTCTTTATTTTCGGGAAACGCGTCGCCGAATGGTTTTTCAGGGAGTGCACATGGTTTTTAGTGCCGATGCACTCGGAGAGTGGGGTGACAGGAAGCCGGAAAACAAAATTGTCATCATCGGTCGAAATCTTCCGAGTGAGGCCATTATCAAGGGCTTTGAAAGTTGCCTGGCTGCTCCGGGAGAACCTCTTGTGACGGGGCGGTCGTAAGGAGTGAAGATGGTTTCGGGCACCGATCCTCGTATTGCCAATTTAACGGAGCTTTTTTCCGAACTTCCCGGTCTCGGGCCGCGCTCGGCTTCGCGCCTTGTTGCCGACTTGCTCACAGAACACAAGGATCTTGCCTTATCTCTTGCTCGTTCGCTTGAGGATACCGTGTCGCGTATCGGTCGATGCCGGTCTTGTAATACGCTTTGTACGCAGGATATTTGTCCGATTTGTGCTAAGCCTGACAGAGACCGCTCGATTATCTGTGTGGTTGAGTCATCCTCGGATATGGCCGCTATCGAAGAGTCGGTTTCGTATACGGGAAGTTATTTTGTTCTTGTAGGGCGCGTGAATCCCTTAAAAGGGGTGGGACCGGAAGATATCGGTGTAGATAAGCTTGTCGCTCGCGTTATTTCCGAGAAGGTGTGCGAAGTTGTCTTGGCCACAAGCTACACGGCCGAGGGAGAAATGACAGCCCACATGATTGCTTCCGTTCTGAAAAGGAAGGCGCCTTCAGTGCGCGTTACGCGGCTGTCAAAAGGACTTTCTGCTGGTGTTGAAGTCGAATACACCGACCCTGCGACTTTGACGGCTGCTGTGCTCGGGCGACGCTGACGGGACGTTCGGTCTCTGACGATCCTGCATGCTATTCTTTTGCCTCAGGTAAGGGTTGTATCTTTTTTTTCACGGTGTTCAAGGAGTTGCAATTATGGCAAGTGACTTACAGCACGAAGGGTTGGATTTTTGTAAGACCGTTTTTGAAACGGTCCGAAAAATGAGTGCCGACGGGCGCGGGGTGACGCGTCAGGGGTACGGCCCTGTCGAATGCAAGGTTGTTGAGTACTTAAAAAGTGTCGGGCGGGAACTGAATCTTGAAATTCGTGACGACGCGGCCGGCAATGTTTGGATGCGACTTGCGGGAACCGATTCGTCACTTCCGGCTTTTGTCTCCGGGAGTCATGCCGACTCGGTGCCTGAAGGCGGAAATTATGACGGCCTGGCGGGGGTGACGGCAGCTCTTGCTGTTGCCTGGTGGATGCGCCGCACGCACTTTACGCCAAAGCGCGACTATGTTGTGCTCATTATGCGTTGTGAAGAATCCAGTTTCTTCGGAAAAGCGTACATCGGTTCGCTTGCTTTTACCGGACAATTAACAACCAATGAAACCAATTTGAAGCATCGGACGGAAGATAAGTCCCTTGGGGACTTCATGGCCGAATGCGGAATTTCCGTTGACAAGATCACGTCCGGTCAGCCCTTGGTGGACTTAAAGAAAATTGCGGCGTTTGTTGAGTTACATATTGAACAGGGGCCGACTTTAGATAGCTCGGAGAACGAACGCGTCGGTATTGTCACGGGTATTCGCGGGAATGTTCGCCACAAGGCCGTCCGGTGCATCGGTCAGACGGCGCACTCGGGCGCTGTCGACAAGCAGTTCAGGCACGATGCCGTCATGGCGACGGCCGAGCTGATTAACACGATGGACAAGCATTGGGACGAATGGCTTGCCAAGGGGGACGATTTGGTCTTTACCGTCGGGGTTTTAAAGACGGCTTCGACGGCTGCGATTACGGTTGTCCCCGGGGAAACGACTTTTTCGGTTGATATGCGTAGCTTAAAGCTCGATACCGTCAAACGCTTTGAAGAACTGATGCGACAGGAAGCCGAACGGATCGGGAAAAAGCGCGGAGTGAAGTTTGAGTTTGACAAATTGCTTGTAACACAACCGGCCGGTGTTGATGCGGCCTTAAGCGACAAATTGGCGGCAACGGCGGCCAAGTGCGGCATTCCTGTAAAGCGCCTTGCCAGCGGTGCCGGTCATGACTCGGCCGTTATCGGTAACAAAGGTGTTCCGGTGGCGATGATTTTTGTGGCCAATCAGAACGGATCGCACAACCCGTTTGAGACCATGAAGCTCGAAGATTTTATGGTCGGAACGGAA
>DHJT01000046.1 GCA_002404465.1 Sutterella sp. UBA4713
GTTCAAGTCGCACTGATGCACGCGTCATCGCTAAGTACAAAAGCGCACGAACCGAATCATTGAGTTCGTCAAATTCAAGCTCGGTTACAATGACACAGGGGCTTTGCAAACCCTTAAATCGACGCACGGTATCGGCAAAAAGCACCCCATCGGTAAAAACCATGTCTCCGTTTTCGTCAAAAATCTCTGTCGGACGCTTCAGTGTCAGACCCCCAAAAGACTCCTTCTTCAGCACTTTGGAGGACGAAAGTCCTTTGGCACTTAAAAGAACCATTTGATTAGGAGAAAAACCGGCCTTAAGAGCATTTTTGACGGCCTTTTCCGTTGCATTGCGAATAGCGTCGACCGATGCATACGAAACAATCGTATTGTCACCGGCAATATCCGGGTTCCCGGTAAATTCCGGACTCACAAGTCCGAGAGCCACCATCTCCGAAGCCCGTGTTTGTGACACGCGAGCCGATTCGGTCGAACGAATGACAATGTGATCGTCCGGAGAAAATTCCGGATGCGATTTCGCATTCCGCGCAAATAAATCACGTAACGTATAAAGATGGCCGTCCGGTTTTAAGGCATTGGCAAGCGCCTCAATCCATTCAAACTCAAAATCTTCGACCCCGTCGGCCACAATCAAATCATAGGGTAGGGCAGAATCGGACAGTGCCCGACACAGTCTCTCAGAAAGGGACGTAAACCACGCAGTCCGCTCCTCGGGCGTCAAGCTCTCGGGATCTGTCGTATCGCGCGTTAACTCGCGGGCGAGTTCATGCCAGGTTCCGATAAAAGCAATGCGCGAGGCCACCGGTGTTTTTCGCAAACGCTCGATATTGTTGCGATGAAACCCGACGTAAAGAGCTCGCTGATTTCGGTCACAAGCACTTTTCAAGAGCGTGACGGCAAGTTGCGTTTTCCCGCCGCCCGCCGGCGCCTCAATTTCGATAACAGGTGATGCTGTCTGAATACGCGGAATCCATTCGGAAAGCCCACGCGCTCGCGTGTTTTGCAAGTTCTCGATGCCGGACACAAGAGCCGAAACATCCGGCGTCACGGCAATTTGCCCCTTAAAAAACTCAATGACTTCAACAGACGAGAGCTCGTCTTCCAGTTTTATGTACTCGGCATTAAACTCTCGGATAATTTCGGGAAGAAACGGAACCCGCCCGGAATCAATGACCAAAGTACTGACGTCATTGAAAGAAGAACTCTCGGAAATCTGCCCGTATGGAATCACGAGAAAGTGCTTAAAACGCAGGTGTTTATCAGGGAATCGTTCCTTTAAGCGCGTCAAAATCAATCGGTGTTGCGCTGCTAGTTGCGCGGAAATATCCAGAACCCCTTCCTTGAAATCTCGAATGAGATTTCCGGCCCCGTCAACCGTAAGATTTCCCGTTTTTACTTCCAAAACAAGGACGGCACCGGTCGGGGTAATGACGACATCGTCAAATTCACTTAAAACGCGCCCGCTCCGAGACATCGCCTCGTAGTTTAAAAAGACGGTGTAGTCATCGGGCAACAGTTCAAGATTCCGACGCACGGCTGCTTCCCCGTAATCTCCGCTCCGCGCAGGTTCGGAAAAATGTCGCGGATTTTCAATGAACCGGGCCATAGTTGTTCATCGGATAGAAAAGGGGAACTTTCTTACAGTTGTTCGACATCGATTCCGGCACGCCTTAAGAAACGGATGCCGGAATCATCACGATAAATTTCGTGGTAATAGACGTGCTCAATTCCGCATTTTTGAATCAAAAGCGCACAGTGAATGCAAGGGGAGTGGGTAATAAAGATGCTCGCTCCGCGGCTGGAGAACCCATTAAAGGCTAACTTGGAGATGGCATTTAATTCGGCGTGTTGCACCTCGGGACGCGTGACGAGTTTGCCGTCCACTTCCATTTCGCAGCAGTTATCGTAACCAGTCGGCATGCCGTTCCAGCCGATGGAAATGATGGCATTGTTCTTGACAATCACGCAACCGACCTTAAGCCGTACGGCATAACTGCGTTCGGATGCAATTTGGGCGATGTGCATGTACATCGCGTTGTCCTTTTTAACGTCCATAATGAAATTCCCCCCGAGATGATCGATTCTCGGATTGTAACCAAACCGGGAACAGGGGGGCACCATAAATCCGATCAACTTTAAAAATAGTCTGCGTCAAGTTTCAATAGGGGATTGCAATCATTTCAAAAATTGAATAATTCCTTTCCTCCGCCAGGGCGGGGAAGATGTAGCAAGCGAATTTAGTTCGTATTTACTTGACAGAAATATAATTTTTTCTACAATTAGATCTGGCAGTGTAAAAAGTTAACGAGAACGGGAAATTGCTTCTAATGTCAATGCGATAACAGCGCTTTTTCAGAAGAAAAGAATGAAGACCCGCATGCCGTTCTTTGCATGATTCCAAAAACTTTCAAGGAACATCAACCAACCAAACGGAGAATTTTTTCTATGATGCAAAAACAACCAAAAATCATTCTCTTCGATCTGTTAACTGCCCTAATGGACTCCTGGACGATTTGGGAAGAAGCAGCCGAAGATCGAGAAAAAGGACTGAAGTGGCGATATGCCTACCTGAAAATCACGTACGGATGCGGTGCCTACCGCCCTTATGAAACGCTTGTACGAGAGGCAGCCGTGGCCGCCGGTTACGATCCGTCCCTAGGGGATGCCCTCGAAAAACGCTGGTGTACCTTAAGGGGCTGGCCTGAAGCAACAGAGATTTTGAAAACATTGAAAAATCACTACCGTCTCGGTGTTGTTACAAACTGCTCGGAACGGCTCGGTCGCCAGGCTGCCGCTCAAATGGGGGTAGACTTCGATGTCGTCGTGACTGCCGCACAGGCAGGTTTTTATAAACCCGATCCCCGTCCGTATGCAATGGCACTTAAAGAAGCAGGGGTTACTCCGGACGAGGCACTCTTCGTTGCCGGATCGGCCTACGACATGCTGGGCACATCCAAAGTCGGTTTGCCCACGATTTGGCACAACCGTATCGGGATGAAAAAACCGGAAGGAATCCCAAATGCCATGATTCAAATTGACACATTAAATAAGCTTCCGGAAACAATCCGCGCTTACGAGTCTGGAAAAATTCATCCCTGAACTTGTAGCCTGAGTTTCTCATAGACATGCCGCGAGAAAACTTGCAACTTTAGTTGTGAGAGGGATCCTGACAGCTCCCGACAACGAAAGTCGGGGGCCCACTTGCATATTTATTGTTGTGACCTTTGCACAATTGATTTTACGAGATGCATCTCGTAAACTAAAGAAATCCTAAGCGCAAATGTTCACAAGAAACGAATTTTCAGTTATTAAACAAAGAGTCGAGGAGCCACGGCATTTTATTCAAGTTGTTCTCGGACCACGGCAAATCGGGAAAACGACCGTTGTAAAGAAAGTTCTTGAGGCATCGGAAATCCCATCGTTTTACTTTTCTGCAGCCTCTGTTAACGCAACAGACATGCGACT
>DHJT01000002.1:0-9285 GCA_002404465.1 Sutterella sp. UBA4713
CTCGATTCGACAGAGTCCGCCATGAAGTGGCTCGGAACGGACCTCGAATCGTTCTCCAAGATGGACGTCGATAAACAGCGTCCGATGCACGAGAAATTTGCGAACTCCTATGTGAACTTTCTTCTCGGGGTTCGTGTGGTTCCGATGCTCGACCCGAATGTGTCGGAATTACTCTGCCAAATGTGTCAAAAAGGATTCGGGGTGGCAGAACACACGCAGGTTTCGGAACAAGAGAAGAAAATCATCGAGGCTTTGCTTGATGATTTCTACGAAACTCCGGCGTGGGTATTCCCGATATTGTCGGCAATTGCACAGGCCCAAAATAGCGAGGATATTCGTCAAGCAGCCTAAAAGATGTTTTGCCATTCTTGTAGAAGCAAAAACGCCGGCAGGAAATACGCCGGCGCCTTAAGAAAGCGAAAGATTTTTAGGCTTCGTCTCCGGTACGGAACCTCTTTTCCATGTAGGCAACGATTTGCGAAATTGTGAATGTCATGATGAGGTATAAAACCGCAACCGTCGACCAGATCTCAACCGATCCGTATGTATCGGCAATAATGAGTTGCCCCTTGCGTGTGAGTTCCTCAAAGCCGATGACGGACACCAAGGATGAGTCCTTGAGCATGGCGATAAATTCATTGCCCAATGGCGGAATAACGCGCTTAAACGCCTGAGGCAGCACAACATATCGCATCGTTTGGCGCGGCGTCATTCCGAGACTTAACGCGGCGCGGGTTTGTCCGATGGAAATTGATTGAATGCCGGCACGAAAAATTTCTGCGACATACGCGCCTGAGTTAATCGAGCAGGCGGCAACGGCTGCTGTAAACGGGTCGATGCGCGTTCCGAGTAGCACAGGGAGAGCAAAGTACAAGATAAAGATTTGCACCAAAAGCGGCGTGCCGCGGATAAAGTTGACATACGCGCGCGCTGCGTAATGCAAAACTCGGTTGCGGCTCAGGGCTCCGACGGCGGCAATTAAGCCGAATACCATTCCGAGACCGACGGCCATGGCCGTGATCTTGAGCGTGACCAAAGCGCCCTCGAGCAAAAGAGGAAGCGAATGGGTCACTAAGGAAAAATCAAACTCCATGAGCAACTCCCGAGTTTTGTATCGGACGGTTTACTGACCGAACCACTTGGTCATGACGGCCTGGTACGAGCCGTCTTTCTTAGCTTCGCGTAAAGCTTTGTTCATGCGATCCAAAAGCGCCTTGTTATCCTTAGCCACAATGAAGCCGAACTGCTCGACGTTGAGAATTTGGCTTTGATGCGAGAAGATTTTGGCGTTGCGCGGATTGCTTGCCATAAAGTAGCCGATGGTCGGACGGTCACCGATGACGGCAGCACACCCTTTATTACGAAGCTCCATGTACGCTTCGTTCATTGTGTTAAAGGTCTTGGTTTTAGCGCCTGGAATGGTCTTGGCATAGGTCATGCCGGAGTTGCCGATTTGACCGCAGATAATCTTATTTTGCAGATCTTTGTCGGTTTTATAGACATCCTTATCGGCTTTGCGAACCAAAATTGAAAGGCCCGAATCGTAATAGGGATCCGTAAAGCTTACGCGCTTGGCGCGTTCTTCGGTAATCGTAACGGCAGCGCCGGCGATGTCGATTTGCTTAGCCAAAATTGCCGGAATCAGGGCGTCGAATCCCATCGATTCGACTTTGACGGTAAAGCCGGCTTTCTTGCCGATCAGTCGGATCATATCAACGTCAAAACCGATGACTTCTGAACCGTTTTTTGTATCAACATATTCGAAGGGGGGATACGTGCTTTCCGTCCCCATTACGAGTTCCTCGGCCTGTGTAGCGGCAGAGGCAGCGAGCATCGAGCTTGCAACGGCAAATAAAAGAGTTTTCTTAAACATAAAAAATTCCCTAAAAAAGGCCGGAAATCACCTCACGGACGGAGCGACTGTCAGCCAAACTTCAAATTTTACGAAACACGAAGGCGCCTCGGCGATCCCGAAAAGCCTTTTGGGCAATTTGTTGTAAAAAAAGAACAACGAACCGAGACGGAAAAGACGCCGAAAGCATAGGGCTTATCGACGTCTTTCGGTACATAAAATTGTTTTTCGTCCTACTGTCCGAACCACTTCGTTAGGAGAGCTTTGTAGGAGCCGTCCTTCTTGGCCTCTTCAAAGGCTTTATCCATGCGTTCCAAGAGTTTTTTGTTGTCCTTGGCAACGATAAATCCGAACTGCTCGACATTTAAAACGGTGTCTTGCAAAGCAAAGAGTTTCTTGTTGCGCTCATGACTTGTCATAAAGTATGCAATGGTCGGCCGATCGCCGATGACGGCCTCACACCCTTTGTTGCGCAGTTCCAAATACGTTTCATTCATCGTATTGAAGGTTTTGACGGTGGCGCCTTCGATTGTCCGAGCATACGCGGCACCCGAGGTGCCGAGCTGACCGCAGATAATTTTGTTTTTCAGATCCTTGTCGGTCTTATAGGTGTTTTTATCGGCTTTGCGAACCAAAATCGACAGACCCGAGTCGTAGTACGGCTGTGTAAAACCGACTTTCTTTGCGCGTTCCTCGGTAATCGTAATGGCGGCGCCGGCAATGTCGATTTGTTTACTTAAGATGGCCGGGATCAAGGCATCGAATCCCATCGAAACAACTTTGATGGTAAATCCGGCTTTTTGACCGAGCATTCG
Organism: Sutterella sp. UBA4713; assembly: GCA_002404465.1. Lineage (GTDB taxonomy): Bacteria > Pseudomonadota > Gammaproteobacteria > Burkholderiales > Burkholderiaceae_F > Duodenibacillus. Next base: position 2,668 of record DHJT01000002.1, read on the forward strand.
CACCATGTCAATATCAAAACCGACGATTTCCGATCCGTTTTTCGTATCGGTGTATTCAAAGGGAGGATACGTGCTTTCCGTACCCATAATGAGTTGCTCGGCATGAGCAACGGCTGAAGCAGCAATCATGGAGCTGCAGGCCGTAAGAAAAAGCATTTTTTTAAACATGGGAAACTCCCGAAAAAAAACAAAAAGGTGCCTTGAGGGCGTCTTTTGGCCGGTTTGTGCGGTCAAGTCACGGATTGTAAGAACGAAAAGGGCGGCTTTTGTGCAACACAGGGCTTGAATTTATTGGAATTGTTGCGCTTTTTTTACACGCAAAATTACCTAGAAAAGATAGCTAAGTCGGCATCGGGAGTTCCCTTCTTTTTTAGTCGGGAATTATTCGTTAGACTTGCACAATCTTGACAAAATCACTCGGGAATTAACCGAAATGAAGCTTACTACGCGAGGTCGTTTTGCCGTCACGAGCATGATTGACATTGCGCTTTACGGCAAGGACGGGCCGGTGCGCCTATCTGATATCGCTCGGCGTGAACAGATTTCCGTGGCCTATCTCGAGCAAATTTTCGGCCGGTTGCGTCACGCCGAACTTGTGACGGCTAATCGAGGACCGGGAGGCGGATATCGTTTAGCTCGCCCTCCGGAACAAATCAGTGCCGGCGAGATTGTTCGGGCTGTTGAAGAAAGTTTAGATGCCACGCATTGTTACGGTACGGGGCAGTGTCGGGGCGGAGCCGAATGCTTAGCGCACGGGCTCTGGTCGGATATGAACCGATTGATGACTGAATTTTTAGACGGGCAGTCTCTTGCCGCGATTAAGACACGCTATGCGAATACGCATCGGTCGTCCGGCGATGAGACTGTCATGATTTTTAAGAACAAACGGGCATAAAGGAAGGAAGTTACCTATGAATCTGAAACGTCCTATTTATTTGGATTATTCGGCGACGACGCCGGTCGATCCGCGTGTGGCCGAAAAGATGATCCCATACTTATGCGAGAAGTTCGGCAATCCCGCCAGTCGCTCACATGCTTACGGGTGGGAGGCGGAAAAAGCCGTTGACGAGGCCCGTTCTCAGGTTGCTGCCTACATCAACGCCGATCCGAAGGAAATTGTCTGGACGTCCGGTGCTACCGAGTCGGATAACCTTGCAATTAAAGGAGCGGCGCATTTTTATAAGGATAAGGGCAAGCATCTGATTACCGTCAAGACCGAACACAAAGCCGTTCTTGATTCGATGCGCCATTTGGAAACGGAAGGCTATGAAGTCACATATCTGGATGTTCAGGAAAACGGCCTGCTGGATTTAAAAGCCCTTGAGGCCGCCATGCGTCCGGATACGACGCTTGTGTCCGTTATGGCCGTCAATAACGAAATCGGCGTCATTCAGGATATTGCTGCCATCGGCGAGATGTGCCGTGCTCGGGGCATTATTTTTCACTGTGATGCAACGCAGGCTCCGGGAAAGATGGTTTTGGATACACAAAAGCTCAAGGTCGATTTGATGAGCCTTTCGTCGCACAAGGTCTACGGTCCCAAGGGCATCGGTGCGCTTTATGTTCGTCGCAAGCCTCGTGTGCGTATCGAGCCGCAGATTCACGGCGGCGGACACGAACGCGGTATGCGTTCCGGAACACTGGCCGTACATCAGATTGTCGGCATGGGCGAGGCCTATCGGATTGCAAGGCTTGAGCAAGATAAAGATATTGCGCACTGCTTGAAACTGCGTGAGCGTCTTCTAAACGGCATCCTTAAGAATATTCCCGATGTTGTTGTCAACGGCGACATGGAGCATCGCGTCAGTACGAACTTAAATGTCTCTTTTGCGTATGTCGAAGGGGAGAGCTTGATGATGGCCTTAAAGGATATTGCCGTTAGCTCCGGATCTGCCTGTACGTCCGCTTCGCTTGAGCCTAGCTATGTCCTTCGTGCTCTCGGTCGTGACGATGAGCTTGCGCATAGCTCGATTCGCTTTACATTCGGCCGCTTTACAACGGAAGAAGAAATCGACTATACCGTTAAGCTTTTGACCGAACAGGTGGCCAAGTTGCGTGAAATGTCGCCTCTGTGGGAAATGCATAAAGAAGGTGTCGATCTGAAGTCTGTTCAGTGGAGTAACCACTAGGAGAAACCATGCCTTACAGTGACAAGCTGATTGAACAGTACGAACACCCGAAAAACGTCGGGACGCTCGATAAAAACGATGATGCGGTCGGAACCGGCATGGTCGGGGCGCCGGCGTGCGGCGATGTGATGCGCTTGCAAATTAAAGTCAATGACGCAGGCATCATTGAGGATGCTAAGTTCAAAACCTACGGGTGCGCAAGCGCCATCGCCTCAAGTTCTCTCGTGTCCGAATGGGTCAAGGGAAAAAGCTTAGAGGAGGCCGGTAAGATTTCCAACACGCAAATTGCCGAGGAACTTGCGCTGCCGCCTGTGAAGATTCATTGCTCGATTTTGGCCGAAGACGCCGTCAAAGCCGCTATTGATGATTACAAGGCCAAACATGCAGCTAAGGAAACAAAGGCATGATTACGTTGACGCAGGCCGCCGCCGGGCACGTGCAAGCTTTTCTCGCTAAACGCGGTAAAGGCGTGGGTTTAAGACTCGGTGTGAAAACGTCCGGATGCTCGGGGATGGCGTATAAACTCGAATTTGCCGATGCGACAAATGACGATGATTCTGTTTGGGAAAGCCACGGCGTCAAAGTGATTGTTGATGCAAAGAGCCTTCCGTACATCGACGGGACTGAATTGGATTTTGTCAAAGAAGGATTGCAGTCGGGATTTAAGTTCAAAAATCCGAACGAAAAAGAACATTGCGGCTGCGGCAAGTCCTTTAAGGTATAGTGACCTATGGCGCGCGAATCGGCTTTTTCTTTACTTGGGCTGCCGGCTCGGTTTTCTTTAAGTGACGAGGAAATCGAGGGCGCTTGGCGGGAGCGGATTGCCCTTGTGCATCCGGACCGATTCGCGGCAGCGGGTGATGCCGCCAAGCGTGTAGCCGAACAGTGGGCCACGCGACTTAACGACGCGAAAAGAGAGTTGACCGACCCTGTGACACGGGCTAAAGCTCTTTTGGCGATAAACGGTGTGGATCTTGCCGAGCAGACCGATACCCGCATGCCTAAGGACTTCTTAATGCGCCAATTTACCTGGCGCGAAAGGGCACAAGGCGGGCAAAAAGACGCCGTACTTGCAGAACTTAAGGGCGCTCTGTCGCAATGCCTGACGGCAATCACCGAGGCGCTTGATGAAAAAAAAGATTTCCTCCGAGCGCGTGAGTTGACCCGAGAACTTCTTTTTTTAGACAAGTTGGCGCACGATTTGGCCAGTGCCTAAGGCGTTCCTTCTCTTACTTAAGACAGGGCCTTCGGGAGCCGATCCTTCCGGAGGGGCCCCTTGTCATTGCCGTTTGTTGCAATCGAAGCATCTCTTACCGGGATCCCCCGGTTTTAAGAAAACACGCGCGTGATAAAGGCGCTAACGGCTCCGTGTGTCTGAGCTAAATTTAAAAGCGTGTGCGGCGCCTCGGGTAGTAAAACCAACGAGGCGCACGCATTGTCCTTTAAGGCTTCGTGCGGATAGCCGTAGGCATTCGGATTGTCTAGATATGAGTTTCCTGTGCCGAAATATTTGTCATTTAGGCTCATAACCGACAGCACGGGTTCGTTTGGGCCGAAGACGTTGCCCGGTGTCTGAACAAAGTAGTTCGGCTCGCAAGACCAAGAGAAAATGATTTTTCCGCTTTCCGGCGTCAATCCTTCGGTTGCGCGAAAACGTGCCGCAGCAACACCGCCCTCGCTTGTGCCGGCTACGATATAGCGGCCGTCAAACCAGGCAGAGCTTTCTAATTGCACGGCTGCGTGGAGCAATTCGGCCGAACGCATTGCGTGAATTTTTTCGTAGGCATCGCGCGCAACGGGGGACGAATAGGTCAGGCGATTTTCTGTTTTCGTGGAATCCGGAATGACCGTTGCAATGCCCAGTGTCGTTGCCAGCCACTCGGCAAACTCACGAATGGCCGCCGTAATGCCGGAACTGCCGTGCGAGAAAAGGACAACTGGGGAACGCCCGCAGGGGCAGCCACTTGACGGTGTTGTCATCACGGGTGCCTTGTTTTTGCCTTGCGGCAAGACAAGCAATGCTTCGTTCCAAGTCTTTGCCAGTGTCTCGGGCGTATGTACCGTCACGTTTCCGGAAAGCTTTCCCGTGAGTTCGATTGGCATAAGGGACTCCTAAAAGAAGCAAGCAACGACAAAAAGCATCGTCACATATCCGACCAGACAGGGTATTGCCGTACGTTTGACCATCGTAAGCGGATTGACTTTCGCAAAGCCTGCCACAATGATGATGACTCCGGCAACAGGAGAAATTGCGCGCAACATTTCGCTTGCCGTATGCATCATGAGCATGATGGTAATGCCGTCGGTGTTCAGTTGCTTAGCAACATCTGGGATGATGTATGCCAGACTCGTGAAGGCGGCGACGCCAGAGCCGGTTAAAACCGTGACAACGCCGATGACGGCAGAAAGCAAAACACCGGTTCCCGTGACATCGAGCCCGATTTCTTTTGCACCGTTAATGAGCATCGTCACAAGTCCGATGTTTTGTAATCCTGTGGCAAAGAATGCCGCTACGAAGATTAGACCGATCGTGCTCGTGAGGATATTTCCCATGCCTTTGAACATCGCAAACGAGAGGTCAAAGGACTTTCTCACATCGCGCCGAACAACAAGATCCAGAATAAAGGACACAATCCAAGCGACAAACATCGCTGTCGCGACATTCATCGTCACGGTTTTGAAAACCATCTTGTTAAAAATAAGCAAAAGGACGATGGGCATAATCGGAAGAAGAGCATAAATTGCCGGAGTCTTTTCCAATTCTTGGCGCTTTTCTTCCAATTCCTTCAAGTTAAGTGTTTGGCCTTTAACGTTGTCTTTTCTGTCAAAGTAGTACTGCACGAAAACGTGACTGACAGCCATGGCCAAAACAACGGGAACGGCCATCGGCAACTGATAGTGCACCAAGTACTCAATCGGGTCGAGGTTCACAAGGCCGGCTGCCATGACGGCCATGCCGGAAGCCGGTGCGTATCCGATGCACAAGACGCTTGCAATCACGGCCGCCGCCGCCAGGCTCGAGCATCCCACTCGGATAATCAAAGGATAGACGGTCACGACCATCAGCATCGCAAGGCCGGCTGCTGAGACGATCACTAATCCTAAGCAATGACCGAAAATAAAGACGGCTGCCAAAATTAGATACGGATTCTTGATGCTTGAAAGAGGTTTGGCGCAGACCGTGACAAAACGTTCGGAAGCGCCGATGGCTTGCATGTAAGCCGCAAAGCCGCCTGAGACCAAAATGATGAAGCCGACACCGGCAATTTGGGTACGAGAGATCGCACGCAAAAGTTCCATGAAGTCAAAGCCGACAAAGCCGGTGGAGGCAACATTTTTCGGAAGAATCGAGTCGACACCACTTAAAACGGCCAATAAATTTAAAGCTAAGCCGCCCAACAAAAGCACCATGTTGACTTGGTATTTTTTAATAACGGCCCATCCGGTTAAAAACAAAACGGCGACGCCGACCCATGGTAAAACACTTTGCATGGCTCACTCCTCTTTGCAACGGCTAAGCTTTTGAGCTTGTGGAAAGTAGGTAAGAAATTTTGCCAGAAGTTAACGGATCTCAAAATAAGCCGAATTCCTTATCAAAGATCTCAAAAGGTCATGAATTTTTGTTTTTATTTCCATTTTTGTTCCGAAAGCTCGTTGGCGATACTTAAAAACCGGCCGGATTTTGCGGATCAAATTCGTCAAGGATATCGGTAAAATACCCGCCGCAGAGGCCTTTTTTGTGGGTTGGTTTTTCGGCAACAAAAAAGCCCTCTTTTTGTTTTTATTCAGGGGCATGTGTCGGAAGGCCTCCGGCTTTTCCTGCCCTTGTGAAAGAATCGACTTAAATTTTTTTTGAGAAAACCGTTTTATGTCCGGACTCATGCAAATTGCGGAACCCGGTATGAGCTCCGCTCCCCACGAGGAGCGTCTTGCCGTTGGTATTGATTTGGGAACAACCAATTCCTTGGTTGCAACGGTTGTAAACGGCTCCGTGGAAGTCATTGCCGACGAAAAAGGGCGCAAGATTCTCCCGAGCATCGTGCGTTTTTTGCCCGATGGAACGGCTGAAGTCGGAGACGCGGCATCCGAACATCTGATTGACGACGCTCCGAACACGATTTCTTCTGCAAAGCGTCTCATCGGACGTGATTTAACGGATATTCACGGACAAACGTTGCCGTATCGATTTTCCGCGTCGACGGGAGTCATTCGGATTGATACTTGTGCCGGAAAAAGAACCCCTATTGAAGTCAGTGCAGAAATTCTCAAGGCGTTAAAAAAACGCGCCGAAGACCGTTTGGGCGGGGAACTTACAGGAGCCGTTGTCACGGTTCCGGCATACTTCGACGATGCACAGCGTCAGGCTACGAAAGATGCGGCCCGCATAGCCGGTCTTGAAGTTTTACGCCTTTTGAACGAACCGACGGCAGCCGCTCTTGCCTACGGACTTGATACCGGAGCCGAAGGACTTTATCTAGTGTACGACCTG
>DHJT01000002.1:9291-11642 GCA_002404465.1 Sutterella sp. UBA4713
AAGACGATCATGGTCTACGACCTGGGAGGCGGCACGTTCGATGTGTCGCTTTTGAAACTTTCACGCGGCATTTTTGAGGTTGTTGCCACAGGCGGTGACAGTGCTCTCGGAGGCGATGATTTTGATCGACTCTTTGCACAAGAGGCTCTCGGTCAGGCCGGGCTTTCCCTTGAGGCGTTATCCGCGCGAGAAAAGCGCCGAGCAATCCTACAAGCCAGAGCGTCACGTGAAGCATTGACGGAAAAGTGTTCCGTGACATACACCTTTGCGTTCGATTCCGGGGAAACTTTTAATAAAGCCGTAACACGCACGGAGTTTGAAGCGCAGTGCGCGTCGCTTGTGTCGCGCACGCTTGATGTTTTAAAGAACGTTTTAAAGGACGCAAAAGCGACGCCGGCCGATGTGAACGGAATTGTTCTTGTCGGCGGCTCGACACGCATGCCGTGCATACGAAACGCCGTACGAGAAACTTTCGGGAAAGCTCCTCTGACCGATATCGATCCTGATGAGGTTGTGGCTGTCGGAGCGGCCCTTCAGGCCGACAAGCTCGTAGGAAATGCACGCGATGACGACTGGTTGCTTTTGGACGTCACGCCGCTTTCTCTGGGATTGGAGGTCATGGGGGGCCTTGTGGAAAAAATTATTCCACGCAATACACCGGTTCCGGTTGCGATGGCTCAGGACTTTACGACGTTTAAAGACAATCAGACCGCGCTTGCCGTGCATGTGGTTCAAGGCGAACGCGAACTTGCAGATGCTTGTCGTTCGCTCGCCCGATTTGAACTCCGCGGAATTCCGCCGATGGCCGCCGGTAATGCCCGTATTCGGGTGACTTATCGGATTGATGCAGACGGAATTTTGTCGGTTTCGGCAAGAGAAACCAAAACGGGTATTGAAGCCGGTGTTCGTGTTAAACCGTCCTACGGTTTGCAAGATGCCGATATCGTCCGCATGCTTGCAGAAGGAAATGCTGCGGCCGATGCCGATAAGGACGAGCGCAGGTGGCGAGAGGAATCCGTTGAGGCCGACAGAACTCTCATTGCAACACAGTCAGCTTTGGCGTCGGACGCAGATCTACTTGATGCGGCCGAACGTAAAACTATTGATGAGGCGATGCAACGCGTCAAAGATGCGCTTGACGGGAAGGATGCCGAGGCTCTTCGGGCGCGAACGGCTGATTTGGTTGCCGTGACTGCAGATTTTGCGGCGCGACGCATGGACCGAGCGATTCGTAAGGCACTTGCCGGACAAAACCTTGCTACATTAAACGAGAAAAAGGAGTGATTCGTATGCCGACAGTTACCGTTGTCGCCAATGCCGTGTGCCCCGAAGGAGCCACTTTTACGGTTGAACCCGGGGAAAATCTTGCGCGAGCAATGGTCAAACACGGCGTGAAATTGGAGCATGCCTGCGAATTTAACGGCGCGTGTGCAACGTGTCATGTGTATATCAAGCAAGGTTATGACTCACTTGAAGAGCCTTCCGATGCTGAGTTCGACAAGCTTGACACGGCTTTTGATTCTCGTCCGGATTCTCGCCTGGCCTGTCAGGTTAAGGTCGGGAATACGAATTTGGTTGTTGAGATTCCGGTTCACAATCGCAATATCGTCGGGGAGCGCTAACGATGAGCCTTAACTGGACGGATGCACAAGCGATTGCTCAAGAGCTTTTCGATCGATACCCGGATCTTGACCCGGTAACACTGAGAATGACGGAACTACACGCGCTCGTTTTAGCACTGCCGGACTTTAAGGACAGCCCTGAAGCGAGCAACGAAGCGCGTCTTGAGGCGATTTTGTCAGCCTGGATTGATGAGCGCGAATAGGCTGGGTCAACCTTCTTGGGAAAACGCGCCTAGTGTTGTTCCGACAAAAACCGACGCTACGCGTTTGATATTCGGATACGGTTTAAGGGCAGCACCCTTCGCTTCGCAAGCAAGTTGCTTTTGCGCTTGCTCAAGGGCGTTCCGAACGGCTTTCGGGGTGCCTGCCGTTTTAGTCAAGCACTTGATTTCAAATAGAAATGACGGTTTCTTGTCATCGGTAGCCGGTATCCACAAATCGGCGCGATGGTTTTCTGCATCTCGGACTTCAAACTCCGTGCGGGGTTCGTAGCCTCGCGCCAGATTGGCTACCATGAAAAGAGCTGTTTGAAAGTCGCGTTCACGAAGATGCAAACTGGCGTTTTTCCCAAATCCTGCCTGTAATGCCGAGGCAACTTGCTCAACAAGAATGCGCGCATTTCCTGCATTAAGTGCAGATAGTCCGCGGGCATATTGAGCACTTGTTGTTGTTTCCAAAAAAGGCAAATTCCTGATGTAGCGGAAAAATACATCAAAGAATTGTTGGGCA
>DHJT01000002.1:11687-24901 GCA_002404465.1 Sutterella sp. UBA4713
GTTGGGCACTACAAGGTTCGGCGACTGCGGGGCGAATGTGAGAAATCCCATATAGAAAAGAGTTGACAAAACTTTCTCTCTGTTGAAAACAGGGCTTTCTTGCAAATTCAAAACATTTGGGGAGCCGCTGAAATCAATCGGTTCTTTGCGAATGGCTCGCATAACGATATCTTCTATGACTTCAGGTTCTCCTAAGCGCAAAATCCCGTAAATTTTCGACAAATCCGTCGAAACAGAGGGGTCTAAGACCTGCAAAGGTTCCTGGTCGTTCTCTCGAAGACATCCGAGATAGTACAGACACATGGAGGCATTAAAAACGGAAATATCGGAATCCGGACTGAATCGATATCCGTTATACAGTTCTTTCATGCGAACACAGACGTCCTCAGCCGTTTTTTCAATTTTCTTTAAATCAACAGATTGAGTAGTAAGCAACTTCTGACTTTGGTCAGGAGTTGCTTACGTCTTACTTTTGAGAATGGCCTTGTTCTTATGGAGATTATAAGAAACGCCTGTCGTTTTACTCGGTTGCCGATCTGGTAATGTCAAGTCAAAACACCAAGGCAAGCGCAAGCGGTTCAGCGGTTTTTCAAAGAATGCGATTGTGAACGGGGTCAATTTTTTTTCTTAAAGGAATGGAGAACAGGCTTAGAAAAGCTCACCTTCGCGCGGTTCGTCGAAGACGGCAATCACCGGTGCGTGATCGCTCGGACGGTCTGTCGCACGCGGTGCTGTGTCAATAAAAATATCCGAAAGACGGGAGGTCGGGGTTGCCGACGCGAGAATATGGTCAATGCGAAGCCCTTGATTTTTTTCGAAGCCCTGTTGCCTGTAATCCCACCAGGAATAAGTTCCGGTAGCGTGAGGGAATCTTCCCCATAAGTCGATAAGACCGACATTTAAAAGACCGTAGTAGGCATCTCGCTCGGGGGCGGAAACAAGGATTTTTCCTTTCCAACTTTCCGGATTCCAGACGTCGGCATCGGTCGGTGCGATGTTAAAGTCACCGGCCAAGACGAGGCCTTTCTTCTTTTCTATTAGGGAACGGACCCAGCGAGTCAAAGCGGCTATCCAATCAAGCTTGTATAAGTATTTATCACATCCGACTTCTCGGCCGTTGGGAAAGTAAGCGCCGATGAAGGTCCATTTTTTCCCTGAAGATTCCTCTAATGTGACGGCAATAACTCGCTTGGCCGGGTCCGGATAATTCGGAATTGCCTTCGCGGTGAGTTCGGCACTTTTAAAGGAGTCGCGTCGAACTAAAAGAGCTACGCCGTTGTAGCTTTTTTGCCCCGTGAAAAAGGCATCGTATCCGGCTTCCTCGAAAGCTTCTACCGGAAACTGCTCGTCAAGCGTTTTTGTTTCTTGCAAGGCAACGGCGTCAACATTCGAAGACTTGAGCCAGTCGATAAGGCCTGTTAGCCGTGCATTAATGCCGTTAACGTTAAACGTAGCAAGTTTCATACGGATGTCTCTGCTTGAAAAGCGTAAAGGAACGCTAAAGCGGCTCCGAGAGTAAAACGTTTTTGTTCGATACGATGAAGAACCTCACTTTTTTTGACGGCTTCAAAGTGGGCAACCTCTCCGTCACGATTTGTCGGAATCGCGTCGGATTTTAACTTCACTGGGAATGCGACGGTTCTTTCGCGCATCCAGCCGTCACGCACAGGTCGCGTGACAAGAAAGGTGATCGGAGGCGCAATTTGAGAATATTGATCGGGCATCAGGCCGGCTTCCTCAAACGTTTCTCTGGCCAGAGTGTCTTTCAGGGTTTCTCCGGCGCTCATCAACCCGCCGGAGAGTGTGTCCCAAAAGCCCGGGTCGACTTGCTTTGTCTCACTGCGTCGAGCAATCCAAAAGCGGCCGGAATCATCGGTTGCCAAGGCATGCACACAGGTTGTCGAAAGCCCGAGGAAGCGAAAAACTCCGCGCTCGGCTTTTGTCACGGTGTGGGAAAAATCAAGCGGAACGACATCTAAAAGCTCGTTTCTCCATTGCGAGATGAGTCGGCCTTCATGCAACTGTTCAGCAAGGTCGGCTAAATCGTGAGCGCCTTGATTTCCGCCGTAGGAAAGCTCTAATCCTTTGTCCGTCTGTTCAAAGACGTCGTAAAAGGTCGGTGACCGAAGAACCTCATACGCATGCGGGACGAGGGTCCCGCATGTTAGGCCGCAGATAGATAGGACTCGAGAACCTTCGGGAGGTGTTTGATTGGCCTCTCTTTTCAGCGCGGCAAGAAGTTCTCCGACAGATGCCATCGTTTCTTAATCCTTTTCCGGACGAAGTGTCGGGAAAAGCAACACTTCACGAATGGACGAAGCGTTTGTCAGGAGCATCACGAAACGGTCGATTCCGATGCCGCAGCCGCCCGTGGGAGGCATACCGTATTCAAGCGCACGAATGAAGTCTGCGTCGTAGTACATGGCTTCATCGTCGCCTTTACTCTTGGCATCGGCCTGGGCCTTGAATCGAGCGGCCTGATCGTCCGGATCGTTTAATTCGGAAAAGCCGTTGGCAGTCTCTCGTCCGTAAATAAAGAGTTCGAAGCGTTCCGTAAGGCCCGGTTTCGTGTCCGAGGCGCGAGCTAAGGGGCTGATCTCGATCGGGTAGTCGACGATAAAAGTCGGTTCAATCAGACGGCTTTCGGCCACTTCTTCAAATAGAGCCATCACCAGGGCTCCGAGACCGACCCAGTCAGGTTGCTTGGCGCCGAGCTTTTCAAGTTCAGCCCTTAAGAATGCCTCATCTTTGAGTTGTTCGGGTTTGTACTGCGGAGCGTACTTAAGAATGGCTTCTTGCGGGGTTAATCGGGCAAAGGGTTTGGATAGATCAATCTCGGTACCCTGATAGTTGAATTTTTCACTTCCCGTGGCCTCTTTCGCGACATACCGCAAAAGGCTTTCCGTGTAACGCATCTGGTCCTCGTAGGTCCAGTACGTGGCGTAAAACTCGATTGTCGTAAATTCCGGATTGTGACGCGTGTCGATGCCTTCGTTTCTAAAGCAGCGATTGAGTTCAAAGACGCGCTCAAAGCCACCCACAACCAGTCGCTTTAAATACAGCTCCGGTGCAATGCGCAGATACTGGTCCATGTCCAGTGCGTTGTGATGTGTGATAAAGGGCTTGGCGTTGGCACCGCCGGGGATTGTGTTGAGCATCGGGGTTTCGACCTCAACAAAGCGATGCTCTTCCATATAGTGGCGGATAGCCGAAACAACCTTAAAACGTGTCGCAAAGCGGGCGCGACTTTCCTCATTGATGATGAGGTCAACGTACCGCATACGGCAACACTGCTCGGGATCGCACAGACCCTTGTGCTTGTCGGGAAGCGGCAAGAGGCTCTTGGTAAGAAGACGCAGCTCCTTGACACGAACGGAAAGTTCGCCGCGGTTCGTCAGGAAAAGCGTGCCGCGTGCGGCAATGATGTCGCCGATATCGTAGGTTTTAAAGGCCGCATAGGCCTCATCGCCCATTTCCGAGGGTGTCAAGAAGTACTGCATGCGTCCCGTAAAGTCCGTGACGGTTGCAAAGCTGGCTTTGCCCATGATGCGCTTTAACATCATGCGGCCGGAGACGGCCACTTGCACATGGAGTTCTTCAAGCTCTTCTTTTGTTTTGTTTCCGTATTTTTCGCGAAGATCTCCGAAAAGGTCCGTGCGCTTAAAGTCATTGGGGAAAGCCACGCCCTTGGCGCGAATTGCATCAAGCTTGGCACGGCGCTCCGCAATAATATGGTTGATGTCTTCCTGTTGAGTCACTGAAGTCTTTGCGTTGTTTTGTTCGGTCATTGAATGTCGCCCGATAAAAAAGTAAGAAGGTAGAGTCTAAACGCCTTGTTTGAGACTTGCCTGAATAAACATATCCAGGTCGCCGTCTAAAACGGCTCCCGTGTTGCCTGTTTCGACACCGGTCCGTAAATCTTTAACACGGCTTTGATCAAGAACGTAACTGCGAATCTGGTGCCCCCAACCGATATCACTCTTGGCTTCTTCAAGTTTTTCTTGTTCTGCCATGCGTTTTCTAAGTTCCGCTTCGTAAAGTTTGGCTTTTAATTGCCGCAGAGCCTGTTCGCGGTTGTTGTGCTGGCTACGATCATCCTGACAAACCGTCACGATGCCGGTCGGAATATGCGTAATACGCACGGCAGATTCCGTTTTCTGCACATGCTGACCTCCTGCCCCTGAAGCACGGAAGACGTCAACGCGTAGGTCGGCCGGGTTGATTGTGATTTCAATTGAGTCATCCACTTCCGGATACACGTACACACTGGCAAACGATGTGTGGCGACGCGCGTTGGCATCAAAGGGACTCTTTCGAACCAAGCGATGAATGCCGGTTTCCGTGCGAAGCGTCCCGTAGGCCCACGATCCCTCGATATACATCGTGCAACCCTTGATGCCGGCAACATCTCCGGGGGTTTCTTCCGTCAGTTTCGCAGTAAATCCCGAGCGTTCGGCAAAGCGTAGGTACATGCGCTCTAACATGCTTGCCCAGTCCTGTGCTTCGGTTCCGCCGGCACCTGCCTGAATTTCGAGATAACAATTAGCACTATCCATGGGGCCGTTGAACATTCGCTTAAATTCGAGATGTTCGACTTCTTTGGCGTAATCGGTGACTTCGGATGCGATGGATTCGGCACCGGCCTCATCGCCCTCGTCAAGGGCCATCGAGAAAAGCTCACGAGCGTCATTAAGGCCCGTTGTCAGACGGTCGAAACTGCCGACAAGATCGTCAAGTGTTTTCTTTTCTTTGCTCACGGCCTGCGCGTGCTCCGGGTCGTCCCAGAGAGCAGGATTTTCCATTTCGCGGTTAACTTCTTCAAGGCGTCGCTTTTTGTGGTCGACGTCAAAGATACCCCCGGAGTTCAGTTAGGCGCTTTAGGAGGTCTTCACAAAGGTTTTTCGTGGAATTGATGCGTTCGGCTTCCATGGGTCAATAGTCTGAAAAATATCGAAAATTAAACAGGCACGCATTATAAGGGCTCGGGGAGTGTTTCACGGAAATCGGTGCGTGCGAACCGAGTTATTGCTCTGCTGCAACAACGACAAGTTGCGGTAAACGCCGTCCCATAAATGTATTGACTTCAGGCTTGTAAGCTAAGCGCACGTGAGTCGGAAGTAGTTCGGTATGACGAAAGAAAATAGCGTCAAAACGTTTTCCTTCCAATTCCAAGAAAAGCTTGAGATGGTTGCCCTTTAATAGGCGTTGATTGAGAACGGTAAATTCGTTGGCAAAAATCGGCGTTTCGAAGCCTTGGCCCCAAATGCGCGATGCCAATGCATCGATTAAAACAAAATTAATCTCGTCGGCGGATAAGGGGCCGTCAACGACGATGTGGTTTTCCAGCGTTTGCGCGTTGCACCGACTGCGGATAACGGCATCGAATAGCTCGGTAAATCGAGCAAGATTTTCTTTTTTAATCGTCAGCCCGGCGGCCATTGCGTGTCCGCCGTAACGCTTTATGAGTCCCGGAACTTTTTTGTCTAAATCCGCCAAAGCATCACGCAAGTGGATGCCTTCAATCGATCGTCCGGAGCCTTTTAAGTTCGATCCTTCATCAGGCGCGAAGGCAATGACGGGTCGATGAATCGCTTCTTTAATGCGACTAGCGACAAGTCCGACGACACCTTGGTGCCAGTTCGGATTAAAAAGCACGATGCCGGCTTTCTTTTCGGCATCCATCTTGCGAATGAGGGAGACGGCTTCGTTTTGCATCTCTTCTTCCAGGTCGCGTCGCTCTGCATTGAGTCGATCGAGTTCTCTGGCGTAATCCAAGGCAGTCTCATCGTCATCGGTTAAAAGACAGTCAATGCCGACCCCCATTTCGGTTAAGCGTCCTGCTGCGTTAATGCGCGGGGCGATGCTAAAGGCAAAGTCGCGCGCGGAGGCTTGTCCTCGATCGTGTCCGCAAACTTCAAAAAGGGCCCGGATTCCGGCGCAGGCTTTCCCCTGACGTACTCGAGCAAGACCACGAGAGATGAGGATGCGATTGTTCTTATCTAAGGGAACGACGTCGGCTACGGTTCCGAGCGCTACAAGGTCGCTTAAAGCATCAAGGCGCGGTTGGGTTTCTTTGGAGAAAACACCTTCTTGACGTAAATGTGCCCGAACAGCTAAAAGGAGGTAATACATGACGCCGCACCCGGCAAGAGCTTTACTCGGGAAACGGCTTCCGGCCAGATTCGGATTGACGATGGCGGCAGCTTCAGGAAGGATATCACCTGCAAGGTGGTGATCTGTGATGATGACGGTAAGGCCTAGGGCATTGGCGTATTTGACACCGTCGATGCTGGCAATTCCGTTATCTACGGTCAGGAGAATATCCGGTTTTTCCGGTTGCGACACGGCAAGATCGACGATTTCCGGAGATAATCCGTATCCGTATTTGAAACGGTCGGGAACGATGTAGTCCGCGTAGATCCCGAGGGTTTTCAAGCCCCGCATGGCCACGGCACAGGCCGTTGCACCGTCGCAGTCGTAATCGGCCACGATCGTGACGCGTTGTCCTAATTTGCGTGCCCGACACAAAATGGTTGCTGCCGTATCAAGCCCCTCTAACAGAGCCGGGTCGGCAAGAGACTTCCAGTCTTCGGCAAGGTCCTCCGGCGACCGAATACCTCTTGCCGCTAAAACGCGCGCCAACGCAGGGAGCATGCCCGCATCGATGAGTTTTTTTGCCGCGTTTGCGTCAAACGCTCTTTCTTCAAAACGGGTTCTCATCGGACGGACGCGCCTTCCACAAGCCACGCTCTCGCATCCGGAGATCTTTGTGTACGAAAGCGAGCAAGAAGTGATTTCGGATTCGTTAGTTTCACGGAAAACGTTTTTGTCATTTTCGTGCCGCTTGCCACGATAAGAGCCTCATCGCAACCGCGAAGGCGGGCTGCCTCTTTTAAGGTGACCAGTTGTTCGGCAACCCCAGGCAAAGCGTGATTCCACGCCGCCCAGTCATTTCGAAGCCATGCTTCATATAGGTTCGGAAAAAGTGCAAGGACCGATCCGCGAGGCGCATCGGCGGGCCAGGATGTCGCCCCGGTGATTTTGCCGACCCTGTGGTTCAAAATTCCTGCTGCATCGGCCCATCCTAAGACGGCCGTATCATTCGATAAAACGCTTCGGATTTGAGTGGGAGGATAAAAGTCTTGAATGATCCCACCGCCGTCGATCCAAAGACTGTTCAGATCGGCAATGCCGAGGGCACAAAGCGCCTGCGTGAGTTTGTCGATAAGAGCACTCGCGCGTTGGATGTTTTTCGAATCGTCGGAGAAAAAACCTTGCTCTCTCGGAATCGGTCTTCCCAGAAGTGTTTCCACTTCACGTGATGAAACGGGCCAGGGTGTTTTTCGAGATAGAAAAAAAGCATCATCCCATCGCTGTAACGTAAACCCGGCGTTCTGTAAAAGAGGGTATAGGGTCGAATAAACGCGATTCTGCTGCTCTTCCGTTAAGGGGGATTTTCCGACAACGTTTCGATTCTTATCACAGAGCAAAAGCGACAGGCGCCAGATTTGCCCGGAAAGTCGAGGCCCGCCTTGCGTGACCCAGCGATACGGGGCGGTCGCCATCGTTTCGTGACTGCGCGTTAAAACGCGCCAGCACCAAACAAGGTGCGCAGATCCCTTTTGATAAGACTCAGCTAGGGTTTGTTCCGTCCAGTCCTCGGAACCTTGCGTGATTTTTTCAAGGTCTGAACGTGCTTGAGGAAAAACGGTCTCCAGATCTGCCTGCGTCGGAACAAGCAATCCCGGGACGATGAAATAAGCCTGTGTCATGCTCTAACGATCACTTCCAGCGTCTTTAACGCTACTGAGCTTTCGCATCCATCACGATCCGCATTAAATCGGCAATCGTTCCGGAGTTGGTTTTTCCCATGATGGAAGCGCGGTGGGCCTCAACAGTCTTGATGGAAATGCCCAAGTCATCGGCAATTTGCTTATTGAGTCGACCGGCGACGATGCGCTCTAAGACCTGCTGTTCGCGGGGTGTGAGACGGCCGAGCATGGCCGCATTGATATTGCGACGTTCTTTTTGCATGCGTTTTTCTCGGGCACTGACGAGCATGCTCTCAACCTGTTGTTTTAAGGCCTGTAGGTCAAATGGCTTTTCAATGAAGTCGACGGCGCCTTTTTTCATGGCATTGACAGCCATCGGAACGTCACCGTGACCTGTGATGAAGATAATCGGAAGGTCGGCTTTTTTTGTGCGCAAAAGCTCCTGGACCTCAAGTCCGCTCATTCCTGTCATGCGCACATCGAGTAAAAGCACGGCAATGGCATTCGGGTCGTAGCGCGCAATAAAACTTTCTCCGCTTTCATAGAGTTCAACTTTGTAGTTGCTTGCCTCGAGTAACCAGCGGATGGAATCACGTACAGCCTCGTCATCATCGACAACATAGACGGTTCCTAAATTTTTTTCGTTCTCGGCAAAGGCGTTCATGGCAAAGATATGACGATAAAAGGAGCTTAAACACAGATATTCGGATTCTGATTATTGTAGTCTATCGGGCCAGAGACAATGAGAAGTAAAAGATAGTGCCTCCGTCAGGATTGTCTCGAAATGCCAGATGCCCGTTATGGCTCTCGATGATGGAGCGGCACAGATTCAGACCGATGCCCATGCCGGTTTGTTTTGTTGTAAAAAACGGTTGATACAAGGCTTCTTTTTTCTCCGGACTGATGCCTTCACCGTAATCAATCACTTCAAATCGTAGCGAATTTCCCCAGTGATGCACGTCGATGAGAACACATTTTTTCCCGGAGTGTTCCGATGCTTCGATAGCATTTTTAATGAGGTTAATTAAGACCAGTCCGATTAGGATGGCATCGCAGACAATATTC
Organism: Sutterella sp. UBA4713; assembly: GCA_002404465.1. Classification (GTDB taxonomy): domain Bacteria; phylum Pseudomonadota; class Gammaproteobacteria; order Burkholderiales; family Burkholderiaceae_F; genus Duodenibacillus. The sequence goes on from DHJT01000002.1 coordinate 20,525, forward strand.
GGCATCCCCGGCTCAAGACGTGTTTGCACTGAAACACCGTATTCTTTCGCCAGCGGTCGCGTCATCTCTACGGATTCGTTGACAATGTTCGTGACATTGGTCGGTGCGCGTATCGGATCGGTACGTTTGGCAAAACTACGGATGCGCCGCATAACTTGGGTTGCGCGCTGTGTCTGCGTGATGATTTTCTCGAATATGCGGCCGGCATCATCGATAGACAGACGCTTGTTTGCGAGCATCATCTTGGATGCAACAGCGTAGTTTTGTACGGCAGCCAGGGGTTGGTTGAGTTCGTGAGCCAGAGAACTGGCCATTTCACCCATGTTGATGAGTTTGGAAAAACGCTCGGCTTTTTCCATTTGCCTGGCAATCGCTTCTCGATTTAAATGGGCTGTTGTCACGTCATAGACCGTCAGAAGTTGCGCCTCACTCTCATCGATCCAGGTAATGTTTTTTACATGAATGGCGTACCAGTGTTTACTTGCCTCGTCGTAAATGTCGTCGGCATCGGTTGCGCCCTTATGTAAAAGAGCACACAACTTGATATGCTGATTTGCGCTGTTGCCGAAATGGTCCTGATAGATGGTGTTGGCAAAAAGAAGAGTCGGCTTGTCTTCCCGAAGGGAAATGACACTGACGGCGGCATCCATTGTTTCCAAAACTCGGGTGAAACGCTGCTGCATGGCACGTAATTCCCGAGCCGAGCGGTTCGCTTGCGTAATGTTGCTGTGTGTGACCATGAAGCCCAGACGCTTGCCGCTATTTGTCAGAAGCGGGAAGACCTGAACGGCACATTCAAAACGCGTTAAGTCTTTGCGGACAGCTTCAAATTCAAAGTGCTGTTTTTTGTTTCGTTCCCCGGCTCCGGCCAAAGCTGCCAAAAAGGTCTTGTATACGGAAGGGTTGTCTTTCGGCCAGAACGGATAGGGTGGGGTAAGGCCCGTTGTTTCGTTTTGTCCGAATCCGAATAGCTCGCCGAAAGCTTCGTTTGAATAAAGTATTTTGCCGTTGCTATCGAGTACGCAAAGCGCATCAAGTAAGGATTCACTGACGGCTTGTTGAACGAGAATTCGAGCACGCAGGGACCTCTCGGCTCGAAGCTGTTGTGTCTGAAAACGCCAGAGCAAAAAAAGGGAAAAGAAGATTAAGCCCAACATCACAAGCGCACACCAGGCATAGATGCTGTTGCTGTAAAAAGAGCTTAAAAGGGACGATGTCAGTCCCAACTCTACGCGTGAGGGAAGCGGAGGAAGCGGCAGGCATACCTCCATGGCCTCTAGGCTCGGTAAGTTTTTATGGATGACTGTTGTGGCAAAGACGTTTTTTGCATCGAGTAGATAGTAGTGCTGGAAACGGTTGAGTTTGCCTGCGGAAGCAAACCGCAATGCTACGGGAAGCGAAACGCGTCCGATAAGGGAAATATCGTTACCGGCGGGAGGAAGAATTAAGTCCGAGAAAGGTCCTGCCGGTCCGTTGTCCAAATACGGCGGTGAGTAAATCGCCGATTTGCTTGCTTCGGCGCGGTCTTTAGCCAAAATGGTGCTCGGATTGGTAATCGTTGTTCCGGCAGGGTGTGATATCTCCCCCATGGCATCGGGGTTGGCGCAACTTTTAATGACACGTCGGTTGGCGTCGACCGTCGAAAGTTCCACTAACTCAGGAAAGGTTCGAAAAATCGGCGCAAGGCGACGACAGGAAAAGCCAGGAACGGTACTGTCTACATACGAAAGCTTCACGGAAATATCCGTCAGCCGCTCTTCGGCGCTAATCGAGATGTTTTCTCCGGCAACGTAAAGGGACTCGAGCTCGTTGCGTTGTGTCTCGTCCGAGACAATGCGCAAGACAAAAACGGTCAATGCGATTGCGGCGAAAATCAAAATTAAAACGGCGCCGACGCCGAACCGGCTCGCGTACGTTTTTTTCGGTTGCACGAGCTCTAAAAGAAGATCTCCGATGGGTTTCGGTGCGTTGAGAGTCATAACAGGGGCTTATTTTTTTCCTACTGATAATAAGCCTAAAATGTCTTCGAACAAAGTGACGGGTCTACGGACTTTGAAAAAATTTCTTTTGGAAGGGATTGCTCTGATGAACCAGAATCAATTAAAGCGGGAGGTGGGGAAAGCTGCCTTGAAATATGTCATCGAGGGAGAGGTCCTCGGTGTCGGGACGGGATCGACCGTTGACTGCTTCATCGACGCGCTAAAGGAAAGCGGATTGAAGGTTCCGGCGTGTGCGTCAAGTTCCGTGCGTTCAACAAAACGACTGGAAGAATATGGATTTAAAGTGGTGGATTTAAATGCAATTGAGTCGATTCCCGTTTACATCGACGGAGCTGACGAAGTTGACGATACGTTTGCCATGATTAAGGGCGCCGGCGGGGCCTTAACACGCGAGAAGATTGTCTCGAGCGTCGCAGGGAAGTTCGTGTGCATTATCGACGAGAGCAAGCATACGAAGACACTCGGCCATGTAGCGCTTCCCGTGGAGGTTATTCCGATGGCCCTGTCCTGCGTTTCCCGCACGTTGCGCACCATGGGCGGCAATCCCGTTGAACGCGATTTTACGACCGATAACGGAAACCGTATTTTGGATGTCACCGGTCTGGATATGAGCGACCCGAAGGCGCTTGAAACGCAGATTAATCAGATCCCCGGGGTTGTGACGGTCGGGCTTTTTGCTCACCGCGGCGCCGATGTCGTTCTTGTCGGAACCGATCACGGTGTCGAAACATACGTTCGCAAGTAGCGACGCAAGAGGGGCGAGGGATTCGGGCACCGACAAAACGGTGCCCGCCGGCGTTATTTTTTTTCAATGGGAACGTGATTCGGGACGGCTTCGATGCCCCCTCCGAAAAAGTACCGTTCGCACTGTTCGGAAACATGGGCCCGCACTTTGGGATCGGCACAATTTAGGCCGTACTCATTGATAATCATCGTCTGGAGCTTTTTCCAATCTTCCCAAGCTTCTTTACTCACGGATTCGTAAATCCGTTTGCCGAGTTCTCCGGGAACGGGAGCAAAATCCAAGCCTTCGGCGTCTTTATTAAGTTTGACGCAGTGCACCATGCGGGTCATTCGTATGTCTCCTTACGGTTAAGTTCCCTCATTATAGAAGGGCTGTTTCCTTCCCTCGTCGGTACAATTCGCATTGATTTTTTCAGTGCCTGCTTCGGCTCAATAAGAATGAATTCGGAGTCCTCCCTAAAAAATTTACGTGAACTGATCGGAAAGGCGTCCGAATCTCCTGACAAGACAAATCCCCTGAAGAAAAACGTTCCGGAGTCGAGTAAACCGGTCAATTCGGATAGTGATTCAAAACAGAAGAGCCTGAGCGGTTCTTCCTTGCCGGGCCTTCCGGAAAACCGAACGCCGATCCCGCCTTTTACGCTGGCGCCGGATCTTCCCGTCAGCCGTGAAAGCGCTGTTTTGGAAAAGGCGATTCGCGACAATCCCGTCATTATCGTTTGCGGGGAAACGGGGTCGGGAAAGACCACGCAACTTCCGAAAATTTGTCTTCTGGCAGGACGCGGAAGACACGGTCTTATCGGACATACCCAGCCGAGACGTATCGCCGCCAGTTCTGTTGCCAAACGCATTGCCGAAGAGTTGAAAACACCTCTGGGTGATGTCGTCGGTTACAAGGTACGATTTACCGATAAGACGAACCCCGGGGCGTCGATCAAACTCATGACGGACGGTATTTTGCTTGCCGAAACACAAACCGATCCTCTTCTGAAAAAATATGACACGATTATTATCGATGAGGCGCACGAGCGATCGGTCAATATCGATTTTTTGCTCGGGTACTTAAAACGGCTCTTAATGAAGCGCCGCGATTTGCGCGTTATCGTCACATCGGCCACGATCGATTCGGAACGTTTTGCCAAACACTTCGCACAAGACGGGAAACCGGCTCCTGTTTTCACTGTTTCCGGAAGAATGTATCCGGTGGATATTCGTTATCGGCCCTTTGAAGACGCTGATGAGGACGATGACAAAACTCTTATGGATTCCGTGGCCGATGCCGTTGATGAACTCGAGATGGCAGGACGCGGCGACATTTTGGTGTTTTTGCCCGGTGAGCGGGAAATTCGTGAGGCAACGGATGTTTTGCTCCGACGACATCGGCCGGGAACAATCGAAGTTTTGCCGCTTTATGCACGGCTTTCATCCGAAGACCAAGAACGTGTTTTTAAGCGTTCCGGGGTCCGCCGCATTGTATTAGCCACGAATGTCGCCGAAACTTCCATTACGGTTCCCGGCATTCGTTATGTGGTTGATACTGGACTGGCACGTGTCAAACGTTATTCATATCGCAATAAGGTCGAACAGCTTTTAATTGAACCTGTGAGCCGTGCGTCGGCTGACCAGCGAGCCG
>DHJT01000002.1:24929-27112 GCA_002404465.1 Sutterella sp. UBA4713
GCGATGCGGTCGTGTGGGACCGGGTATTTGTGTGCGGCTTTACAGTGAGCTCGATTACCAAAGACGGCCGCCCTTTACCGATCCGGAAATCGTGCGTTCGAATTTGGCATCGGTCATTTTGCGCATGAAGGCGTTAAAGCTCGGCGATGTACGTGAATTTCCGTTTGTTCAGGCGCCGCCGGCGCGAGCGATTTCCGACGGCCTTGCGATTTTGGGTGAATTAAATGCAATCGATGATAAGGGAAATCTCACGCGTACGGGGAGGGAACTGGCGAAACTTCCGATTGACCCGAAACTATCGCGTATTCTCTTAGCGGCCAAAGAAAACGGGTCGCTTCGCGAAGCCCTGATTATTGTTTCGGGACTTGCCGTCCAGGATCCGCGTGAGCGGCCGGCAGAAGCTGCCGCTGCGGCTGATGCAGCTCACAAAGAGTTTGCCGATCCCAAGAGCGACTTTATGAGTTACCTTCGCTTGTGGAATTGGTTTGTCGATGCCAATGCAAACAAAGAAAGTAACCGACTGCTAGCGGTACTTCTGAAAAAGAAATTTCTTTCACCGCGGCGCCTTCGCGAATGGCGCGATGTTTGGCGTCAGCTCGGTGATTTGACACGTGAACTTGGGTGGGTCGCCAATGCCGCCGATGCAACGTTCGAAGAAATCCACAGCGCTCTTTTGACGGGGCTTTTGGGAAATGTCGGAATGCGGCAGCTCGATGCCGATCTTAAGGCGCCGCCTTTTTTAGGGGCACGCGGTATCCACTTTTGGATTTGGCCGGGATCGGCCTTGGCCAAGAAGGCCGGACATTGGATTCTGGCGGCTGAAATTGTCGAAACGAGTCGCCTTTTTGCTCGGTGTGTCGCCGATATTGAGCCCGAGTGGATCGAAAGGGCTGCTCGTCACGTTATTAAGAAAAGCTGGAGTGATCCGCATTGGGAGAAAAGTCGCGGCCAAGTTGTGGCTTTTGAAAAAGGAACGCTCTACGGGATGGCCGTTTACGGGAACCGACGCGTCTCGTTTACAGAACACGACCCGGTATTGAGCCGTGAGCTTTTTATTCGGGCAGCTCTTGTGGACGGAGATTTTGATTGTCGCGCTTCGTTTTTCAATCACAACAGGCGCCTGATTCGTGATATCGAGGAGATTGAACACAAGACACGTCGCCAGGATGTTTTGGTCGATGACGAAACAATCTTTCACTTTTACGATGAGAAGATTCCGAAGGCGGTTGTCGATGCCGTTTCCTTTGATGTCTGGCGTAAGAAGGCCGAGGCGGTCAACCCAAAACTTCTTTTCCTGACCCGCGATGATTTGATGCGCAAGGACGCGGCCGGAGCCCCGATTGATTTTTATCCGAAAACACTGGATATGGCCGGCGTGACAATGCCGCTTACATACTATTTTGAGCCGGGTTCGTACAAGGACGGCGTGACACTTGTCGTGCCGATTTACGTTCTCAATCAAATCGATGCCGTACGTGCCGAGTGGCTTGTTCCCGGGATGCTACGAGATAAGGTTCAAGCTCTTTTAAAGAGCCTTCCGCAACGAATTCGGCGTCATTGCGTTCCGCTTAAAGATTACGCTCAAGGTTTTTTTGAAAGAAACTTGGAGCGCTCGAATTTATCCGTTCCTCTGATTGATGCTCTGATTGATGATCTGAAAACAACGCTTCATCTTACCTGTGCCAGAAGTGACTTTAAGACCGAAACTCTTTCTCCACACCTGTTTATGAATTTTAAAGTCATTGATGAACACGGGCGACAACTCGGAGTCGGACGAAACTTATCCGAACTACGGTCCGAACTCGGAGATAAAGCTCAGGATGAGTTTCGGCATATGGTTCAAGCCGATGCGACACGGCAGGCAGATGCCGATGAGAAAATTGTCGACTGGACGTTCGGCGAACTTCCCGAAATCATGGAAATTCGTCGAAAGGGACAGAGCCTTATCGGACATCCTGCGCTTGTTGATTGCAAAACGTACTGCACTCTGGAGGTCTTCGATGATCCCGAGGAGGCCAGGCGCTCCCAGAGGGCCGGGCTACGCCGCCTCTTCTTTTTGCAACTGCGCGAGCAAGTTCGTTTTTTAGAAAAGAATCTAACGGGACTACAAACCGTTCAAATGCGCGCCTCCGTGATTGACGCGGTTGCTCCTGCTTTCGAAAGTTACGAATCGCTCCGAGATG
>DHJT01000060.1:0-2684 GCA_002404465.1 Sutterella sp. UBA4713
ATCGGACCGTTTGCCATTGCAATCTTGTGCGGATCCGGCGAAGCAGCTTCGATTGCGTTTAACAATGCCGTCAGCGCCCACGCTCCTCAGTTCGGACTTGACATCATGAATATGGGAGCGATGACCGTCTTGTCCGGCGGCATCGGTCGATCTGTTTCCCCTGTTGCCGGTGCAATGATTATCTGCGCCGGCCTTGCCAAGGTTTCTCCAATTACGGTGACTCGCTGGATTGCTCTGCCGATGCTTGTTGCATTGTGCTTTGTGACATTAACTCTTTACATTCTGTAAGAACAGAACTTGGAGATGTTTATGACAAATCAACGCATGCTCGATGAGTTTTTGGAACTTGTACAGATTCCGGTGCAATCGAAAGATGAACGTCGCATCTGCGACGTTCTGAAAGAGAAATTAACTGCCCTGGGACTCGATGTTCATGAAGATGATCCGGTCTTGGCCCTTGGGGGCAATACCGGAAACGTGATTGCCCGTCTTAAGGGAGATCCGCAGGTCCCTGCCGTTTTGCTTTCTGCCCACATGGACCGTGTAAAGAATCCCGGAAAAATTATCCCCGTTGTTGACGAAAATGAAAAGCTGATTCGCAGTGACGGCACGTCCATTCTTGCTGCCGACGACGTCTCGGGCATTTGCGCTATCTTAGATGCCTTACGTCGCGTCATTCGTGATAAAACTCCTCACGGAGATATCGAAGTCGCCTTTTCTGCTTGCGAAGAAATCGGCGTTCAGGGATCAAAGCATTTTAATTTTTCCGACTTTAAGGCCAAGCAGGCATATGTCATAGACTGTCCCGGACGAATCGGAAAAATCGTCAACCAAGCTCCCGCCAAGTACAAAATCACAGCAACCGTGAAAGGGATTAAAGCCCACGCCGGGAACGAACCTGAAAAAGGCCTAAATGCCATCAAGGTTGCTGCCTGTGCCTTAGCTGAAATGCCAGAGGGACGGATTTCCCCTGCGGTCACATCCAACTTCGGCATGATTCAAGGCGGAAGCGGGACCAACGTCGTTTGCGACAAGTGCGTAATCACAGGCGAAGCTCGCGGAACAGACGAAACAGCCCTAGAAGAATACCTACTTCGGGTCAAAGAAATCTTCGCCAAAACAGCGACACGATTTAATACCGAGATCGAAGTTGATATCAAACTGCTTTATCACACGTTTTACGTAGATCCGTCCGACAGCGTCATAAAAACGCTACTCCAAGCCTTTAAATCCGAAGGCATTGACGGATTCTGTCAGAAAGGCGGTGGCGGAAGCGATGGCAATCATTTCAATTGGAATGGAATCAAATCCGTCGTCATAGCCCTCGGCTACTCAAAGAATCACACGAATGCCGAACAGATTTACTACGAAGACATGTTGCGGTGCGGAAAAGTTCTTCAGAGTCTAGTTCGCCAAATCCACGACCAAGCAAAGTAATTCCCCCTCCCTGATGACAATCAGGTTGTCCGGGGCTCCTCTGAAAGGGAGCCCCGGATTGTTTATTCTCATCGAATGCGCCAAGACTGTTAGCGAACGAGAAACTTTCACGCCGTTCCCGCTAATGGAATTCCCACTAAGGCAGTGCCACACTCAGAAAAACACCCCTCTACCACCCTTTCTTCTTTTTTAAGGAGTTTTTATGAAGCCATCTTTTTTGGTAGCCTCTCTCTGTGTTCTTCTTGCCTTTTCTTACCCGATGTCGACTTATGCTACGCCTTCAAAAGCTTCTCAAGAAGTCAAAACAACTCTTCCTCGCGTGTCAATCCTTGCAACAGGAGGAACAATTGCCAGCCGTGGATCCAGTTCACTTTCCCTAACAGATTACGGCGTCGGCTCTGGCCACAAACCCGTTGGCGTTGAAGTTCTTGTCGATGCCGTTCCGGAAATCAAAAATTTCGCCCAAATTTCCGGAGAACAAGTCTTTAACGTCGGCAGCTCAAAGTTGTCGATTCAAAACTGGCTGACTCTCGCTAACCGAATCAATGAGTTGCTCGCAAAAGATACCGTCGACGGTATTGTCGTAACACACGGAACCGATACTTTAGAGGAAACGGCCTATTTTCTTAATCTTGTCGTTAAGTCTGACAAACCGGTTGTCTTAGTCGGATCCATGCGGCCGGCAACAGGACTTTCCGCTGACGGCCCCCTTAATCTTGTCAACGCCGTTGCACTTGCCGCCAGCAAAGAAGCCTTCGGCAAGGGTGTCATGGTTGTGATGAATGATCAAATTTCCTCTGCTTTTGGTGTCACAAAACGCAATTCAACGAATGTTGCGACCTTCCGCTGTCCTGATACGGGCTTTTTAGGTTTCATGCAAAACAACAAGCCTTACTTCACAAACACCATCACCAAACGCCATACAACGAAAAGCGAATTTAGCATCAAGAACCTTAAAACCTTACCCCGTGTCGACGTCCACTACACGACGCTCGGCGAGGATGGGAAAGTTGTCGATGCCATGGTAAAAATCGGCGCAAAAGGCATTGTCAATGCCGGTCTCGGTCATGCCAATGTTCCCAATGATGTGATGAACAGTCTTATTGCCGCTCAAAAAGCCGGAACAGTTGTCGTTGTCGGATCTCGCGTCGGAACAGGGCTCATCACGCCTCTTAATAAATTCAGTAAAGAAGGGTTCGTCAGTGCCATGATGCACAATCCCCAAAAAGCACGAATTCTGCTCATGC
>DHJT01000060.1:2724-3113 GCA_002404465.1 Sutterella sp. UBA4713
GCTTGCTCTGACAAAAACAACAAATCAGGCTGAAATTCAGCGCATCTTTAACGAATACTGATGCTTTCTTCAGAGCACGGAACACGAAAAATCTTCGTTTTTCAAAAGGACCATTATGAAAACCACATTTATTGCGACAGGCGACAGTTTTATTACCCGACATATTGCCGAAAAAGCCTACGAAGGATTTGACGACATCAAAACTCTTATCGAACAACACGATGTGAAGTTTGCCAATCTGGAAATGACCTTCCATCGCCAAGAAGGTTACCCTGCGGCAACTTCCGGCGGGACCTGGGCCATGACGGACCCGACAATGCTCGACGACATGCTCCGATATGGCTTTAATATCTTCAACACGGCTAACAATCATTCTGGCGATTTCGGAC
>DHJT01000080.1:0-181 GCA_002404465.1 Sutterella sp. UBA4713
GTGCGGTTCCATGAATGGTTATGACACAAGGGCGTCCTTCGGCTTTGTTTTTGTCCGGGTCAATCCAGCCGACATGATCTCTCTCTAAACGTTTCTCATGAAGTCCCCGAAGGAACATGAGAAGAGTAGTGTCCGACATTGGTCGCATCTGACTGCTCATGAAAACAAGATCGTCTTCCTG
>DHJT01000080.1:201-3043 GCA_002404465.1 Sutterella sp. UBA4713
CTAGAGCCACGCGGAAGCGATTTGAGAAGAGTAATAGCTTGTGGAGACAAAAAGATAGTGCGATTGCGGTTTGGTGCTTTTGTTTTGTCGTGCTCAATGGGGATTTCCCAAACTCCATTGTCAAGGTCAAATTCGCCCCAGGTTGCCAGTCGCACAGCTTTTGATCGGGCAGCGGTCAGAATTGCAAACTCACAGGCGAAGGCGGACATTGATGTGTACTTTCGCATTTCAACAAACAAACGCGGAATCTCATCAACACTACAAGCGGCAAGGTTCACCGGTGGCTTGATGCTATGTTTCATCGGTTGAAGTAAAACACCGAGAGGGCCTTGGAGCGTGGCTGGGTTGTACTCGTTTTTCCGGAACTCGTTTGCGATAGCAAAATTCAGAACGCCGGAGATATAGGAACGGGCCTTTTTTGCAGTTGGGTTTGTTTTTGTCCAAATGGGAGCCAGACACTCCATCACACGCTTCGGAGTTATTTCCTCAATTGGTATCGCCCCAAGAACGGGAAATATGTGGTTGTGTAAAATGTTTTCTGTGGTTTTGGCCGAACGAGAATCACGACTGTAGTAACCAGCCTCAAGACGTTCTCTGTGCCACATTGTTGCAACCTCTTGGAAGAGGTACGTTTTTGCAACTCCTTCCATGGATTTCTTTCTTTGAGATTGCCGTAACTCTAGTGGGTCGATGTTTTGCTGCAAAAGTCTAATTGCGCTCCGAGCTTTATCTCGAGCTTCTGCTAAACCAACCAGAGGGAAGGTCCCTAGGGTTAAGTCGCGTCGTTTCCCTTGTGGGGAGGTGTAGCGCAAAAAGAAGTATGAGGGAGTGTTTGTATGAATGCGGATTCGAAGACCAGGGGCCCCACCTACTGAGTAGGTACCTTCTGGCAATCGCTTAAGTTGCAAAATGGTCATTTCCTTGATGATTTTTGGCATAGGAGCCCCCCATTAAGGCTTAAGTGAACATTTTGGGATTATAACCCCTATACCCCCAAAAATACCCCATTAAGGATTGGGATTTTGTGAGACTGCCTGAGCCTATAGGGGAAACTACCTAGGAATAGCGCTTTGAAATTAAATCGTTTTTGAAACTGTGTGGAACTACCTTGGAAAATAAGATGGTGGAGGTGAGGGGAGTTGAACCCCTGTCCGAAACGATTCTTCCGCCGGATCTACATGCTTAGCCCAATCATTTAAATTTCACTCTTGGTACTGCCGATGGACGGGCCTACCGAGAGCAAGTCACTAAAATTTTCGTAGGTATCGTCATGACTCCGATACCTCTTAGTCCCTGTATATGACGGTGCCCTTGGTTTTACCCAAGCCGGACCAGAGACCTTCCGGTGCACCGCTCGCGGCCCTTAGGCGGCGAGAGCGAAACGCTCGTTATTGGCGTTTATATTTTTTCTAGTTGTTTAACGAGGAACCAGACCTCGGCATGCACCGCGCAGCGTCCTACGCCCCGTCGAAGCCAGGACACCCCCACGTACAAATCGAATTATAAGCGGAACCTGTTGCTTGCTTTCGTTTTTGGAAAGAAAATCGTATCGAAAAGTTGAGCATGCACCAAAACGGGGCGTTCCCCATTTAAAATGCGCCTTGCATATTCGGGAACTGCCTTCGTCTTGTCGGTGGAACCCTCCTACAGATTCCTTTATTAAGAGGTTTTACTCGATGGCAACTCCGGCAGAAGTAATCAAACTCATTGAAGATAACGATGTAAAGTTCGTTGATTTACGCATTACGGACACATTGGGCAAAGAGCAACATTTAACGCTTCCTGCCTCTCACGTGACAGAAGCCCTTTTTGAGGACGGACAGCCTTTTGACGGTTCTTCGATGATCGGTTGGAAAGGCATTGAAGCAAGTGACATGCTTTTGGTTCCGGACCCGAATACGGCTCATATGGACCCGTTTCGTGAGCATGACACGCTTGTTTTAACGTGCGATGTCATTGAGCCCGATACCGGCAACGGATACTCGCGCGATCCTCGGTCGGTTGCGCACCGTGCGGAAAATTATCTCAAATCCACGGGAATCGGCGATAAGGCTTATTTCGGACCGGAACCCGAGTTTTTCATTTTGGACGGTGTGACGTGGGGATGCGAGCCGCAAAATACATTCTTTAAGATTCGCAGTGACGAAGGCGCGTGGTCGAGTCAAATTGACTATGATGCAGGTAACCTCGGTTATCGTCCTCGCACAAAACACGGATATCTGGCTCTTGCTCCCGTCGATAGTCTCACGGACATCCGTTCCGAGGCACTGACACTTTTGGAGCAACAGGGTGTTCCCTGCGAAATCCACCATCACGAAAACGGCGGTGCCGGTCAGTGCGAAATCGGAACGCGTTTTTCTACGCTTGTCGAGCGTGCCGATTGGAATCAAATTCTCAAATACACGGTCTGGAATGTCGCGGCGGCTTACGGCAAAACGGCCACCTTTATGCCCAAGCCCATTACCGGAGATGCCGGGTCGGGTATGCATGTCAATCAGTCGATTTGGAAAGGGGACAAGAACTTATTTGCCGGCAACGGTTATGCGGGCCTGTCGGATATGGCGCTTTATTACATCGGCGGCATCATTCGCCATGCACGTGCCTTAAACGCGATTACCAACCCTTCGACGAATTCCTACAAGCGCCTTGTGCCGGGCTTTGAAGCCCCTGTGAAACTGGCATATTCAGCCCGCAATCGTTCTGCCTCGATTCGCATTCCGCATGTCTCGGGAGAAAAAGCGCGTCGCGTGGAAGTGCGTTTCCCCGACCCTTTAGCAAATCCTTACCTGGCTTTCTCCGCGATGCTGATGGCCGGTCTTGACGGTATTCAAAACAAGATTGA
>DHJT01000063.1 GCA_002404465.1 Sutterella sp. UBA4713
CCGCCGGACTGGGACGGGTCAAAGCCATCCGGCGGTTCAGCGCCGGACTGGGGCGGGTCTGCGGTTTCCTCTTCTGCTGTTTCCTTAATTCGATTGAACGGGAGGCGTAGCAGTTCGGCTCGGGCAATTTCAATGAAGGCTTTCGTTGTCTGACGTAAGGGCTTTCCCTTTATCCAAGCTATAGAGACGTCGTTGGGCGGAATGATGTCGGCGATTTCGAAAAGTTTCAGATTGTTGTCCGCACAGTCCGGAATAATCGTGCTCGGAACGAGGGCACATCCGATTCCGGTTGCAATCAGAGCCGGTACTGTCAGAATCGATTGTGTTTCCAGCGCGATCGGAAGATTTAAGTTGAACTTTTCGCGAAGTGTTTCGAAATATGTGTGGAACACCTGTCCGCGTTTCATGATAATAAAAGGAATTCCATCAAGCGATGCTTCTTCAATCAGAGGAAACTCATTTCCTTGTCGAACGGACCTTTTCTCTCGTACGACGCAGGACATTTCTGCGGAGACGGCGATGAGGACATTCTCACGAAAGACTCGAATGCTTTCCAAGTCGTTCGTTAACATCGAGGTGATTCCGAAGCAACAGTCGACGGCTCGCTCTCGCGTAAAATCGATGATCTCTTCGGTTGTTCCTTCCATGATTTTTACGATGATGTTCGGATACCGTTTTTTAAAGACCGCCAGCACAGGATTTAATAGCGTGGCCGTCCTGTAGGCTGTTGATCCGATGATGATTTCCCCGGTTTTCAGATTATTCCGCTCGGAAAAATAGAGTCGACACTCTCTGTCGATACTTTCCATGCGTTCCTGACACTGCACGAGGTAGGCTCCTTCTTCCGTCAGAGTCCAAGGTGACGTCGATCGGTCGAAAATCGTTATTCCATACTCTTGTTCCAGGCGATGAATGAATTGACTGATTGCCGGCTGTGAAACAAAGATTTTTCGGCTGGCTCCGGCAACGGATCCGGTCTCTAAAACGGCTTTAATGTGTCGTAAGACGGAATTCACTGGTCTTGCCTCTCTTCATAAACAAACGTGTTAATTATCCTTAAGGTAATTAATATTTGTCAAAATATTGTATGAAAAATAGAATGCCAAACCGTACTGCAGTCACGAGACAAGCGATGTCATCTTTTTAAAGGTGGCAAACAATCCTCTTTGATTTTTAAAGTAAAAATGTTTGATTTGTGTATTCGAAACGGTCGCGTCATCGACTGGAAAAATCGACTGGATACGGTAGCGGATTTAGGCATATGTAACGGCAAGATCGAAGCGCTCGGTACGTCCCTTTCGGCCGCAAAAAGGGATTTCGATGCCTCTGGGCAATGGGTTGTTCCCGGCATTATCGACAGTCACATGCACGCTTCCAGTTGGCTCGGTGGGCAGATGAGTTTTCGTATGCTTGCCTTGGCCGGAGTCACGACGGCTTTAGACATGGCCGGTCCCGTAGAGTCGGTAAAAGAATTCCTCCGATCCCACGGAACCGGAATTAACATCGGCACTTTGGAGCAAATGCGTGTTGGATTTAACCTGACATCCACTAATCCGAGCGAGGAAGAGTTAACTCGCGTCATCGATGATGCATTGGATCGAGGCGCATTCGGCGTCAAACTATTAGGCGGTCACTATCCGCTGACACCGGAGGCATCCGGCCGTCTTTTGAAACTGTGCGCGCGAAAAAACGTGTATTTTGCCGTTCATGCCGGCAGTACTGAACATGGATCAAACATCGAAGGGATGGAAGAAATCATCCGCGTTGCACAGGGTGCGCCGTTTCATCTGTGCCATATTAATGCCTACTGTCGCGGCAGTGTTCGTCCTTTAGAGGATGAAATCCGTGAAGCAACGCGCCTATTGCAGGAGCATCCGGAAATCGATTCTGAGAGTTACCTTTCTCCGATTAACGGATGTAGCGGGAAATGTGTTCACGGTATCCCCGAAAGCGGTGTAACACGTAACTGCTTGATTTCAAATGGCTACGAGGCATCTCAGGATGGGCTGAAAAAGGCAATTCAAGAGGGATTTGCCTGTGTTAACTGTGTTCAAGGGGGCGTAGTCGTTTTGGCTTGTCCCGAAGATGGGCTTTGTGCTTGGCAAGCGCATCAAACCGATATTCCGGTAAGTTTTCCCGTCAATCCGGCACTTTCGCGTTTTTACTTTGCCACAAAGAAGCGACCGAACGGTTCTTTCCTTGTTGACAGTTTCTGTACGGACGGCGGCGGGATTCCCCGCAACGTTATTATCAAAAACGGGATTTCTCTTGTGCGTTTCGGAGCTTTGAGCCCGCAGGAATTTGTTTATAAATCGAGTTATTCCGCTGCGATGCATCTCGGTTTGCCGCAAAAAGGTCATTTTTCCGAAGGAGCTGACGCCGACGTCACGGTCATTGACCCGGAGGCTCAGGAACCGACAGCTTCTTTCTGTGTCGGCAATCCGATTCTTCTAAATGGGAAACTCCTTAGTTCAGGCGGTACTTTAATCGCAGGGGAAAGGGGAAGAAGAGCCGCCGAAATGGCAGGACTCGGTTTCTTGCTCGCACAGACGGAATCGGTGTTAAGGAATCGTATACAAAAAACAGAATCTCGTTGAAAAGAGATCAAATTTTCATTTACCAATGGAGGATATTTATGGTTTGGGTCGGTGCGGCAATCGTGATTGCCACATTTTGGTTAATTTATAAAAATTATGAACCGAGGTTGGTTTTATTTTTGTCCGGTTTGCTCATGCTGATTCTTGGACAGTACATCGTTGGTTCGAAGATTGATATTGCAGCGGGCATGACTGCTTTTGTCAAAACGCTCGTTAACGGTGGCTTGGTGCCGACATTTACGACTGTCATGGGCTTCGGCTATGTGATGAGTTACACAAAATGTTCGGATCACATGGTCAATGCCATGGTTCGTCCCTTAACGAAGGTTCCGGCGATCGTGATTCCCGGTGCCGTTATTATCACTTGGATTTGCAATATATTTCTTCCCTCGGCCGTGGGGGTTGCTGCTTCTGTCGGCGTTCTTTTGATTCCGGCGTTGGTAGCGCTCGGTGTTAATCCGATCATGGCTTGCGCGGCGGTGTTTCTCGGTACGTGGGGGTCGGCTGTTTCTCCGGGGTTGATGTTTAACCCGCAAGTTGCCGACATTGCTTATCGAGCAGGGGAAATTTCTTCACCCGATGCGATGATCGTCATTATGGCCGAGTTCGTTCCGGCCCTGATTGCAGCTTTGTCTGCCGCCTTGATCCTGGCTGTTTTAGCTAAGGTCCTTAAAGAGGGCGTCGGTACGACGAAGATTACCGAGACAAAAGCCGCCGAGATGAAAAACTTCAAAATCAACTATTTGTATGCTTTGGTTCCGATTCTTCCACTGGCTCTTTTGGTATTAGCCTCCAAACAAGTCGGTTTGCTTCCGACGAAAACATTCTCCGTTCCCGTTTGTATGTTGATTGGGACGGGGGTCGGAATGTTAGTCGGTCTTGTCGAGAAATTTTCTCCCGGGAAGTGCTCGGCGCAGTTCTGTAAAGGTTGCGGTGAAGCCTTCGGGTCGATTGCTCTTCTTATGGGTGGTGCCGCTGTTTTTGCTGCAGGTATGAATTCCATCGGATTAACCGGTGAGCTTGTTGATTTGATGAAGGGATCTCAATCGGCGGCTCAGATTGCTGCAGCCGTCGGCCCGTTTATTATGGCCATTGTTTGCGGGTCCGGCAACGCTGCAGCGTTGGCCTTCAATGAAGCGATTACTCCGCATGCACACGAGTTCGGGATGTCCATTGTTCAGCTCGGAGCCGTGGCGCAGATGTGTGCCGGTATCGGTCGCTCGATGTCGCCGATTGCCGGAGGTGTCATCGTTCTGGCCGGCATTGCCGGTGTCTCCCCGATGGAAGCTTGCAAACGTACGGCGATACCGTGTGTTAT
>DHJT01000086.1 GCA_002404465.1 Sutterella sp. UBA4713
GCACCACTGATACCGCTTTCCAACTTAAAGGAATTTGTGGCTTCCTGAGTACCTTCCTTCTTGTAGTTATAAACAAAACCTGTGTTGACATCACCGTAGATTGTCACTTCAGCTGCAACGGCACCTGTCGCGAAAGCGGCAGCTACTGCGCAAGCGAGAATTTGCTTTTTCATTGTGTTCTCCTACTCATTGCAAATTCGATCAATTCAAGACCCGTTTCGAGGTCTTTCCCGTCCTTTTCCGGCGGGAACTCCCCGCGGGACACATGAAAGATAGTCTTGAGCCATGGAGCGCTACAACAAAGAAATAGCACCTTTTCAGAGAACTGTTGCAAAAAACATAATCTCTAAATGGAACACCTTATTTTTCCTAGAGCAAAGTACCTAGAGCCGTGTCGCATTACAATCTCTCGAAATTTTTCGGAGATTCCTTTTATGCAACCCATGCTTGATACATCGAATTTGCCGCGCATTCCTGATTGGAAATCGGCAGCAACCTTCACGGACATCCTCTACGAGAAGGCCGAAGGCATTGCCAAAATCACGATTAACCGCCCGGAAGTGCGCAATGCGTTTCGCCCTCTGACGGTAAAAGAAATGCGCCAGGCACTTGACGATGCACGAAACGACGCCTCAATCGGCGTTGTGATTTTGACAGGTGCAGGAGATTTGGCCTTTTGTTCCGGGGGTGATCAGCGCGTACGCGGCACGGGCGGATACGTGGGAAGCGACGGTACCCCTCGCCTAAATGTTTTGGATTTTCAACGCGAGATTCGCAATTGCCCGAAACCGGTGATTGCGATGGTTGCCGGCTGGTGCGTCGGCGGCGGCCACGTTCTTCATATGCTGTGTGATCTTACGATTGCTGCTAATAACGCCAAGTTCGGGCAGACAGGTCCTCGGGTCGGAAGTTTTGACGGCGGCTGGGGTGCAAGTTACATGGCTCGCATCGTCGGGCAAAAGAAAGCTCGCGAAATTTGGTTCCTGTGCCGTTTTTATAGCGCCGAGGAAGCCCTGGATATGGGCCTTGTCAATAAAGTCGTACCCTTAGAGAATCTGGAAGCAGAAACCGTGCAGTGGTGTCGCGAAATTCTCGCGAACTCCCCGCTTGCGATTCGATGTCTGAAGGCATCGCTCAATGCCGACTGCGACGGTCAAGCAGGATTACAGGAACTTGCCGGCAATGCCACACTCCTTTACTACATGACAGAGGAAGGGCGCGAAGGAAAGAACGCGTTCTTGGAAAAGCGTCGTCCGGACTTCTCAAAATTCACTCGCTTGCCGTAGCAACCCATGCATCACAATTTTGAGCAGTACGCCGATACCGCTTTTTCCGTTCATCAAGCCGCACTGGAACACCCGAGTGCCATCGCGTTGGTTGACTCAGGAAAAAGCGTTACCTTCGGTGAACTTGACAGCCTCGTACAAAACCGCCGCAAGAGCCTTTGTCGTCCCGCCCAAGGGCGTCCTTACGTTCTTGTCGGTAAAAATACGCTTGATGTTTTTATTACGCTGTATGCACTTTTAGAAGAAAAAATCCCTTTCCTTCTTTTGCATCCGACCTTAACGGAGCACGAAAAAGAAGAACAGCTCGCTCAAATCCGTACCGTTTCCGATCCGATTCCCGAAGGTGTCGCTGCCGTCCTTATGACGTCGGGAACAACCGGCAAGGCAAAGCCTGCGATGCTCACGCGTGCCGCCCTTGCAGCAAGTGCTTGGAGTAGCGCTCAAAACATTGAGCTAAGCACGAAAGATGCGTGGCTCATGAGTCTTTCGGTCTCTCGCATCGGAGGTCTTTCCATCCTCACGCGCTCTCTTGCGGCCCGCAGTCGCGTCGTCCTTTTCCCGCACTTTTGCGCTCGAGAATTTATTCGCGCCTTAAAAGAAAACACCGTAACACTCGCCTCGATTGTCCCGACGATGCTTTCCAAACTTTTGGAAGAATTTCCTGACTTTAAACCCGAAAAGTCGTTGCGCGCCATCTTGCTCGGGGGTTCTTCGGCCGGTGAAAGTCTCTTGAACCGCGCCAAAACACAAGGAATCCCGATTATGACGACGTACGGCATGACGGAAACGGCCAGCAATGTGGCAACGAGCGCCTACTCGGAGCGCCTGACTCTCGGTGCCAAAGCACGTGCTAACGCTTTGGCGGAGCTTTCCGTTCGAAACGGAACACTCCACGTGCGAGGGCCGATGCGCATGGCAGGCTACTGGGGACACCCCCTTTTGGACAACGACGCATGGTTCGACACGGGCGATATCGCCTCACTTGACAAAGACGGGAGCCTTACGATTTACGCCCGACGAACGGATTTAATCGTCACAGGCGGAGAAAACGTCTACCCGGCCGAAGTGGAAAACGTACTAACGCGCATTACCGGAGTTCGAGAAGCTCTCGTCTTGGGGCTTCCGGACAAAACGTGGGGGGCCGTTGTCACGGCACTTCTTGTGGCTCAAGCCGAGCCCCTTCCCGAAAAAACTCTTAAAGAAGCCCTTGTCGAAAAACTCGCGCCGTACAAGAGACCGAGACGCATTGTCTGGGTAAAACACCTCCCGGTCAATAGCGCAGGAAAACTCAACAGAAACCCTGATGTGTTAACGGGACTGACTCTTACGACACTACACTACACACGGTAGTCGTCCCTGTGGCGTGCCCATTGTTAAGGCCGGTTTCTTTTGTCGCCGCTGAGGCACCTTGCCCTAGTCAAGTACCAAGCCATGGCGTTAAATTCCCGAGTCTTCGGTTTACAAACGGCTACAGATTTCGTCGTAGACACAGCTTCAGTCGCGATGGCAACCATTACAATGAAGCGTTTGCAGTCAGGTCCATTGGAAATTGATTTCGAATCGCCGCCCCCTGATCTGAATAATTCCTTTTGTGCCGGAAAACTCCTCATGTTCTTTGCTCGACCGATTCTTTTCTTTTCCTGTGTTGGATTGACTTTTGTCTTAGTCTGTGGGACCGGCTCCTCTGCCATGGCCAAGGCCGGCAAGTTCTATGACAAGGACGGCCCTCCCGAGACATCCAAGCCCTTTACCATACGGGAACACACCGTCCTTAAAGTCGAAAAATCCTGCAAAGCCGCCTCTCGCCCGTACACCGTCATGGGGAAGCGCTACTACCCGATGTCCGGTGACCATACCTATTCTCAAACAGGGGTTGCCAGCTGGTACGGAAAACAATTCCACGGACGCAAGACTGCCATCGGCGAGCGCTACGACATGTTTGCCATGACGGCGGCGCATCCGACCATGGAACTTCCGAGTTATGCTCGTGTGACTAACCTAAGTAACGGGAAAAGTGTCATTGTTCGTGTCAATGACCGCGGACCGTTTCTCGGAGGCCGCATCATCGACATGAGTTATGCGGCCGCCGTGAAGCTCGGTTACCACAAAGCGGGAACGGCACGCGTGAAAGTCGAGCGCATCACACGGCGCGCCATTGCCTCGGGAAATTACAAAACAACGCCTTCCGGGGTGGCTTTAGCCATTACCAAATCGGCCGAAAAACAATCCCGAATCCAACAAGCAAAAACAAAAACGCACGTGAAACGTATATCCGAAGTCACCGGAAATCGCGAAACACCTTATTCAGAAACAACGTCGACCACCACGGCAACAACCGTTTCGGATTAACCATTACGCGCCGGTATCCCTTGTTTGGAAAAATGACTCCCCTTACACACGGCACGCCAGTCAAACGAAACCCTTGTTGGAAACTGATCTTAAGTCCGGAACAAAAGCACTTAACTCAAGAGCAAATCAAGAAGCCGCGCATTGAGAAACAATCGGGTTTTTGAGGTCTTAGCCTCTTGCAAAATCCCGGCCGCCACAAGAGCGTCAAGATATTCAGCCACCGTCTGACGTGTTCCGAATTTCTTTTCAATAAGCGTGTTAATCCGTGTGTAGGGCATAGAAAAAATCTGATCCGTCAGTTCGCGCGAATAGATTTTCCTCAATTTCGGATCTTCTTTCATCATCCGGACAGTTTCTTCTTGCAATGCTCGAATCGCCAGGACCTTTTCGCAGGTCCACTGCGCAGTATCGCGTATGGCCTCGAGCATGTACAAAATCC
>DHJT01000048.1:0-696 GCA_002404465.1 Sutterella sp. UBA4713
ACGCGGGTAATTCCGGGTATGCTTTCTTTAAGGTATACCTCGAAAATAATCTGCCGCGGCGAAAAACCCATAGCTTCACTCGCTTCAATAAGGCCTGAATCCACTTCCGATAGAACCGACTCAATCTGACGCGCAAAAAAGGGAACCGTCCCGAACACAAGCGCCACAAAAGACCCCGTGACGCCCGAACCCGTTCCCACAAGAAGGCGGGAAAGCGGAATCAACAGGACAATCAGGATAATGAAAGGAATCGAGCGAATAATGTCGATTGATCGATCAAACGCCGTAAAAAGAACACGATGTTCCAAAATACCGCCCGGACGTGTCGTTACCAATAGGACACCGACGGCAATTCCGAGAATCCAGGCAATCGTACCCGAAACGCCGATCATCGTGGCGGTTTGTTCAATGCAAAGGAGAAATTCTCCGCCTAAGCGGTCTAAATTCGGGAAAAGCTCATACAAGATGTTCATGGTTGCTTAATCTCCTCGATGCGCACGCCCTGAGATTGAATGTACGCAAGGGCTTTGTTTTGGTCGATTTGCGTTCCGGCAAGTGTGACGGCCAGTTTCCCGAAAGGCGTTCTTCCGACAAGTTCAATGTTTCCGAAAATGATGTTGGCACTGACAGAAAAGCGTTTGTAAAGCTCGCTCATCAAGGGCTCTTCGGCACTTTTCCCGGCATAGGTCAAAAGAT
>DHJT01000048.1:742-4300 GCA_002404465.1 Sutterella sp. UBA4713
AAAGATAAACAGGCTTTTGCGGGCCGATGCCGTTTTGTCCGGCATCCTCGAGCATGTCCATTAGGTCGTCGACGTTGCTTGCCGAATTAATAAATCCTTGTGTGACCGGATTTTTCGGATCGGCAAAGACATCTAAAACCCTCCCCTCCTCAATGAGTTTTCCGTGTTCGAGTACGGCCGTTTTATCGCAAATGCTTTTGATCACCGACATCTGGTGCGTAATGATGACAATCGTAATCCCTAATTCCGCATTGACCTTTTTAAGGAGCTTGAGAATCGAACGCGTTGTTTTCGGATCCAAAGCACTGGTGGCTTCATCGCAAAGAAGGACTTTGGGATCGTTGGCCAGGGCACGTGCTATGGCCACACGCTGTTTTTGCCCTCCCGACAGCTCCGAGGGATACGCGGCTTCTTTGTCCGCAAGATCGACAAGATTTAAAAGAGCGCGAATTTTCGCGTGCCGCTTTTCGCTTGTCATGTTCGTTAGTTTAAGCGGCATTTCGATATTTTCAGCGACGGTTCGACTCGGCATTAAATTAAAGTGCTGAAAGATCATCCCGATTTTGCGCCGTACGTTTCGAAGTGCTTGGGGCTTTAGGTCCGTTAGGTCGACTCCGTCAAGAAAGACATGACCGCTTGTCGGTCGTTCCAGAAGGTTAATGCAGCGAACGAGCGTCGATTTTCCCGCTCCGGAAAACCCGATGATGCCGAAAATCTCTCCGTCTTCAATTCGAAGAGAGACGTCGTTTAGGGCCGTGACCGTTCCCGAATCGGACTTAAAACGTTTGACAATATGTTGTAGTTCAATCATAACGCTTATCCCTCGTGTCCCTGACGCGCCACATTCTCTCGGTGCTCGGCTTTAATTGCCGCCAAAAGTTCCGGCTCACGGATCAGGCGCAACGCCGTTGCGGCAAGCACTTTGGCTCCCAGACCGATGGAATCGAGACCCATTTGAGAGCCGGCAGCCTTTTTAAAGGCCTCGGTGTGGCCTGCAACGGGACACGGGCTGATACGAATCTGAGGCTGTATGGTGGGGACGACTTGGCTCACGTTACCGACATCGGTCGACCCGATGCTCTTGACGGATTCCGCCGGTTCTGCCTTCAAACCGAATTCGGATAACTCTTGCGCATATACGGCATCGAATGACGGCGTGATCACGGTATTATCAACGCGATTTTGGCTCGGTTTCATGGAGCCTGTAGCCCCTGTTGCCAAGGCGGCACCCTGAACGATGGCTTGAACCTTCTTATAAACGGCATCAAGCCCGGGGGCCGTCGCCGCACGTAAATAAAACTTGGCTGCGGCATACTCCGGAACGACATTGGGGACATCACCCCCGTGCGTAATAATTCCGTGAATGCGCACATCCGATGTCAAATGTTGCCTTAAAGCATTAATCAAGTTATAGACGGCGATTAAGGCATCGAGGGCATTAATGCCTTTTTCCGGCGCACTTGCAGCGTGTGAGGCGCGCCCGTGAAATTCGATATCAACCGGTGCGCATGCAAGCGACGGACACGTGAGGATGTGTCCGTCTCGGCTGGCATGTACGCAAAGGGCCGCATCGACGTCGGAGAAAAATCCCGCTCGCACGAAACTGGCTTTTGCGCTGCCGTTTTCTCCCCCTTCTTCTCCCGGGGTTCCGTACACACGTACCTGCCCGCCGATCGTATCGATGACGGACTTTAAAGCGACGGCTGCTAATGCGCTTGTTGCCCCGAACAGATTGTGTCCGCAGGCGTGTCCGATCCTCGGCAGCGCATCGTATTCGGCCAGAAAGACAATGACGGGCCCGGGCTTTTCCGCTTTATATGACGCCGTAAACCCGGTCGGATGTCCGGCAACGTTTTTTCGGATCGCAAAACCGTCTTCTTCTAAAAGTTTTGTAAGTGTCTCTTGGGCAAAGTACTCGTGATTGCTCGTTTCCGGATGAGCATAAATCGCAAGAGAAGCCTGTTGATAAGCCTTAAGGCGCTCGAGGACTCGTGCATAAATACGCGACTTGATCTCCATAGTAGTTCCCGAAAAGTGGTTTATCGAATGCGGGGGATTTGTCAGTCCCCCCGCTCTCGCTCTCGTTTACTTTAATTTGTACTCGGCAGCGCCGGACCAAACCGGAATAAAGGCGCCCTTGTAAGCATCTTTCAACGTCTGAGCGACGTTTTGCTTGTGATAAGCCTCAACGACTTTTTTATATTCAACTTTGTCGACATCGGCCGTACGTGCGACGATGACATTGGCAAGACGCGCAAAGTAGGGATTGTCCGGGGAAATATTTTCTGAAAAAATCGAATCGGTATCCGGGTCGAGTTTGGCCGTAAAAGCATTGCCGCCGTTAATGACGGCTGCCGTTACGTCCGGTAGCAAGTTCGCGAGCATTCCCGATTCGGCTTCGACGATTTCAATCTTGACGTTGTAATGCGTAATGTCGGTTTTGTTGGGAACATACCCCTTGGCCGGATCGACAGTAATGAGACCGGCTGCCTCCAGCAGTTTGATGGCACGTCCTCCGTTCGTCAAATCCGCCGGAATTGCGATTTTGTCGCCGTCCTTGATGTCGGAGATTTTCGAAATCTTCTTCTTGTTATTGAAGATGCGAAGCGGTGCAACGAGCGTATCGCCGATGGCGGTGATTTTGTAGCCGTTACGCGCAATGTCGTTGGCAAGAAAGGCTTTGTGTTGGAAGGCATTCAAATCAATCTCTTTATCGGAAAGAGCGCGATTGGGTGTGGCGTAGTCCGAGTACTTGACAAGTTCGACACGGATTTTATCGGGGGCCAGGTTTTGGTTAACCGTATCCCACTGGGCGTTGTAGGCGCCGACGACACCGACCTTAACGACTTTGATGTCCGACGACTTCTTGTCACCGCATCCGGTTAAGGTTGTTCCGATAACGGCCAATGATGCAACAAAAAGAACGGTACGCTTAAACGATTTTTTCATAATTTGTTTCTCCGATATGTAAAAAAAAGAGGGACAACGACGAAACGGAATCTGCCCGACAGACGGACGAATCCGAGGTAACTTGCGGAGCAGCCGCAAAAATTCAGGAGGTTTTTAACGCGTAAGAAAACCCGTTGCGGTGCCTCGCCTTACAGGGCGCAACACATTCGCATCGACTGCACGTTGCGTGCATTGAAAGCGGATTTTCGACGTTCAAAAGACATATGATTGTTTTCCTAAGTCAGGCACGTTTCGTGCCATGACCGCACTATCGTATCGGAAAGAAAAATAAAAAGAAATAGGTAAATTGACGTAATTTGCGCTGTATAAATCAATTCCCCGTCTCTTTCAAGGCGGGGAATCGGGTGTGCCGCACAAGAAAATTATTGAACGGTATGCACGGCGTCAGTTCCGGCGACGGTCTTGTCGCCGATCTTGGCCTTGAACCATAGGTCGAGATAAATGCTTCTTTCAAAACACGCTTGCCGTCAAAGGCCAAGACAGCATTTTTCAACCCCTATCGAACCGTATCCGTAAGCCCTAAGAGCATGGAAGGCGTTGTTCGTGTCATGCGGCGTAATTGTTCCTGGCTGATATTGTGATCAATCA
>DHJT01000059.1:0-1340 GCA_002404465.1 Sutterella sp. UBA4713
GGCTACACATGCCCCGAAGGGCGCGGTAACGTGTACGTACACGCTTCGGCTGTCCATGAATTCTTAGGAGATGCGACGATTCGAAGCGGTTTGAACTCGTATCAGGTTGACGGCAAAGACACCTGGGCCGAGTACGGGATCGGAGCAAACTACAACCTTAACAAGAATGCGTACATCTATGCGGGGTTAGAGCGCACGGACGGAGGTAGCCTCGATGAAGAGTGGCGTGCCCATCTCGGGGTTCGTTACGCGTTCTAAGGGAAAAATTCAGTAAGCGACACCGCTCGATTCGGGTCGGAAAAGTTGTCTTTTCCGGCTCGATGATTCGATTAAGGCCGTTCGCTTGGTGTAAACGCCGTGACGCCTCTGAAAAATTTATGCTTTTTCCATTGCTATCTACCGAGGACTGTGCCAAAATGCCAGCCTTAATTTTTCATTACTTCGGTCGTGGGACTGTCCGAAGTACTTTCATATAAACCAACCACAAAGGATTAGGTGTTTATCAATGCCCACCATTCGCGTTAAAGAAAACGAACCGTTTGAAGTTGCTATGCGCCGCTTTAAGCGCACTATCGAAAAGTCGGGTTTGCTCACCGAGCTTCGCGCCCGCGAGTTCTACGAGAAGCCCACTGCCGAGCGTAAGCGTAAGAAGGCCGCCGCAATTAAGCGTCACTACAAGCGTCTTCGCAGCATGATGTTACCGAAGAAGCTGTACTAATCTCGGCTCGCAATCAACGCAATGAGCGGCCTTCGCAGAACTCTGCGTCGGCCGTTTTCTTTCTTTTGAGGTAAAAAATGACTCTGAAAGAGAAAATCGTAGGCGACATGAAAGCCGCCATGAAAGCGCACGATACGGCGCGTCTTTCCTGCATCCGTCTTTTATTGGCCGCTGTCAAACAGCGTGAGGTCGATGAACGGATTGCTCCGACCGATGACGTTGTCACGGCCGTACTCGGAAAACTCATTAAGCAGAGGCGTGATTCGGTCGCCCAATACAAGGCGGCCGGGCGTGAAGATTTGGCTGCCAAAGAAAGTGCGGAAATTGCCGTTCTTTCCGCCTATATGCCTCAAATGATGACGGAAGACGAGGTAAGGGCCGTTGTGACGGGTATCGTTTCCGAAATGGGTGTTTCGGGCATGAGCGCTAT
The DNA here is from genome assembly GCA_002404465.1 of Sutterella sp. UBA4713. GTDB lineage: Bacteria > Pseudomonadota > Gammaproteobacteria > Burkholderiales > Burkholderiaceae_F > Duodenibacillus. Next base: position 1,149 of record DHJT01000059.1, read on the forward strand.
GGGTAAAGTGATGGGGGCCGTGAAGGGAAAACTTGCCGGAAAAGCCGACATGAGTGTCGTGAGCGCCGTCGTCAAAAGCGTTTTGGCCGGTTAACGAGCGGAATAACACGTGATTCCCCAGAGCTTTATTCAGGAACTTTTAAGCCGGCTTGACATTGTCGAAGTCATCGGCAAGCACGTCCCTTTGAAAAA
>DHJT01000059.1:1471-6600 GCA_002404465.1 Sutterella sp. UBA4713
AAGTGTTTCGGGTGCGGTGTGTTCGGCAATGCCATCGGCTTTACGATGGCCTATGAGGGATTGACGTACCCGGAAGCCGTACGGGTGCTGGCCGAGCGCCTCGGAATGGTTGTTCCCGAGGATGCAACCGAGCGGAAAAAAGTAGCGCGGACCCGCACGCTTTTTGACCATATGCAGGCGGCCGCCGACTTTTACCGAAAATCCTTAGAGTCAGCTCCGCAGGCCAAAGCCTATTTAAAAAAGCGCGGCATCACGCCGGAAACGGCCGCACGCTTTTGTTTGGGATTCGCTCCCGATGCCTGGAACGCCTTAAAAGACGTTTTAGGACCGACGCTTTACGAAAGTGCCGAATTGGAAGAGTCGACCGGGTGCGGATTGGTTGTTTGTAAAGATGCGACGCATCGGTACGATCGTTTTCGGGGGCGCGTGATGTTCCCGATTCGTAATCGCCGCGGACAGGTGATTAGTTTCGGAGCCAGGACACTGAACGGGGATGAGCAACCCAAATACCTTAACGGGCCTGAAACGCCGATTTACCACAAAGGAACGGAAATCTACGGGCTGTATGAAGCGGCTGATGCGATTCGTGCAAAAAAGCGTGCCATCATTGTCGAAGGCTATATGGATGTCATCTCGCTTTCGCAAGCCGGCTTTACCGAGGCCGTCGCTGCTCTCGGCACCTCGGTAACAAGCGAACACGTCAGGCGCCTTTTGAAGGTGACCGATACCGTTTACTTTTGCTTTGACGGGGACGGGGCCGGCCAGAAAGCGCTGCGACGCGGCATGACGGCATCACTTCCCGTTATTGCCGATAGCCAGGAAGTGCGGTTCATTGTGCTACCGCCCGAACACGATCCCGATAGTCTCATTAAAGCGAAGGGCCCCGAGGCCTTTGAAGAGGCTATGAAAAAAAGCCTTCCTTTAAGTGAATACTTTGCGAAAACGGTTTCGGAAGGCAAAGATTTAATGACGCCGGAAGGGCGGGGGCAGTTTCTCGATGAAGCCAAACCCCTTGTAGCCATGATGCGTGAGGCGCCTTTTTTACGTGCGCAACTTGTCAGTTTCCTGGCTATGAAATCGAGGATGAGCCCGGATGCGCTGGAAGAGGCCTTCGGCATTGCCAAACCTCGCGTCCTCGCGCCGAGTCCCGAGACGACAAAACCGCGTTGGCGACGCGGGTTGACTCGCCCGAATACACCGATTGCGCCGCTTCCGGAAGCGGGGAATTTTGCGTCGCGTATTTTGGCCGATTTTTTAAGTTTTCCTTCGCTTTGCTCGGAATTTTCCTCTTGCGTGGAAGAAGCGTTTATCGGAAAAGACGATACGCTTTCGCAGCAAATTCTTGAGGTTTGGCGTGCGGCACTTGCCGGAGAAAAACCCATCGGAGAGCCGCAGGTCCTTCTTGCCATGCTCGAAGAAAGTCCCTACTACCGTTCCTATAAAGAGATTTTTTCGAAAGAAATCGTTTTCATGACGCCGCTTGCCAAGGCTCGTCTTGAAACACGCGCGGCTTTCGTGCGTCTGGAAAAAGAACGTGTGTCAGAGAAAGTGCGCTCGCTTGCTTCTGAGGAACCCTTTGATGCCGATGCCTATCGCAAGTGGTCCGAGCGCGAAAGGGAATTGGCGGAGGAATTGAAAAAAATTGAGGCCGATTCGACCGCCGATATTGCCTGACGATTTCCCTCGGCCTTCTTTTTCAATTGCTTAGGCCATCCACGGAGCCTTATCTTCGCAGAGTTTTCCATCCGTTTGCGTGTATCCCTTAAGACTGTTGCGAGCGGATTGAATGCAGATAAACGTCATGGATGAATCTTTGGCGGCAACAAGGGCGCGGTGCACCGCCGGTCCGATGGCAAACCAGTCGCCGGCCGTGATTTCCCGTACGGAGCCGTCGATATAAAGCTGTCCTTTGCCGGAAATAATTCCGTAAAGCTCTTCATTGTTTGTGTGGCAGTGGACGAACGGAGCGCCGGTCCCGGGACCAAGGGTGTTGACCGATGTTTCACATCCGGTAAGACCGAGCTTGTCATGGAGTTCCGTGCGTGCGGCGTTGTTGTCGATATGCGTGATTTTAAAGTCTGACATTTCTTTGACCTTTATCCATGATGTTGAAAAAGAATCGAGATTCGCATCTCGAAACAGGTCGTATTTTAGTTCGTATACGAACGAAATGCGTGAACAAAACTGTAAACGTTTGCAAATCGTCGAATGCACGTGTTACTGCTTTAGATCGGATTGAAGATTTCGGGTCGCACGCTCGAGCGCTGTTTGCAGTTCTTTGAGGTCTTCTTTTGAAAACCCTCGAGTAAAACTTTCATTGAGTGCGAATGAAATTTTCTCGAAAACCGGCTTTAACTCACGTCCCTTTTTTGTCAGACAAATGCACAGGGCCCGGGCGTCGGTTTTGTTTTCCTGTTTGCGAACAAGTCCGAGTTTGGTAAGGCGCGAGACCATGACTGATACGGTTGACTTGCTTCGATGTGTTTTCTCGGCCAGTTGCGCAATTCCCACGGACCCGTGCTCAAAAAGCACGTAAAAAATATCGCCGTGACAGGGCTCGATTTGAGGGTATCCGGCATCTGTCAGGGCTTGCTTGAGATACGCGTTTGAGGCGCGCGCGAGGGCACATGTGCGTTCGATCAAATCTGTCATGCAAAGTCTCTTCGTTCAACGGCGAACGATTATAGGATGCTTAAATCCGCAAAGGGTCAAAACATCCGACGTATCGCGCTTGTTAGGCGCTTTTCTTGAAAGATTTGCCCCTGGACAATAAAATCGCCTCAACGAACGAGATTTCATGCCTTTTTACCGGAGTAGGCAACGCTCAGGAGACAAATGAGTCGGTAGCGGAAATTTCGTCAGGCAATGCGTGCGGCTTCAAGTTACGGGTATCGACTCTGCGATCGTTCCCGCCCTTTAAGGCAAAAGATGTCGGCGCTTTTGACCGCTTGAGCGCGACCCGAATCGGTTCGCGCGTTTTTGCGTTTCCGGTTAGTTTTACGCGTTTTGCCGTTAGGACAATACAAAGGAGGAGGAAAAAGACCGATTACGTGTTCTTTTTGCTCTCCGAAAAGAGACAACGTTTATGACAGAAAATCAGAAACCGTCGTTAGACGACATGCGTCATTGGCTCAAAAAGAATAAGCGCATCGACATTGATCGCGACGGAGGGTTTGCCGTTTCCGAGAATGCCCGTGCAGCTGAAAAAGGCGAATTGGTTGATCCCGATGAGGAAATTGTCGTCGACGACCAGGAAGATTTGGAAAAATTGGCCGATGAACTTGAGGGCGCGGAGTCAGAGGCCGGTGCGGCTCCTAAGTCCGGCGGCTACAGTGCCCTTGTCAAGCTCGGTCGCCAACGCGGATGGGTCACGATTGCGGAAATTAACGACTATCTTCCTGAAAACGCCGTTCGAACCGAAGAAGCCTTAACGGAAATTGCCGAACAGTTAAATCGCATGAGTGTGCAGGTTTTCGAGACGGCACCGACGCAAGACGACATCATTATTCCCGAACCCATTCCCGATGACGAAGACATCAGCGAAGAGGATGCGGCAGCACTTTTGACGCCCGAGGAAAGTGCCGGTCTTTCCAAGGATCCGCTGCGCGCGTATTTACGCGGCGTCGGTGCGCATAAGCTTTTAACGCGCGCCGGTGAGATTGCTGTTGCTAAGTCCATTGAGCAGTTTACCGCCAAGCTTCTTTCGGCCATCATTCAGCATCCGATGGCCGTCGAAGAACTCGTTCGTATGGCCGACGGCCTTAAAAGCGGCGAAATTCCGATTGATCAAGTGATCGACGGCTTTACGGACTTGGAGGCTCTTGCGCAGGTTGACGATGCCGAAGTCATTGAGAAAAACGAAGTCGCGACGGATATCGGTGCGGCGGCCATGACGACCGAGCAGCTCGAAGAAATGAAAGAGCGTGCTTTAAAGCTCATCGATCAGTGTGCCGTGCAACTAAAAATCATTCGCGAGACGTTCGGTAAACCCGAGAAACTGAACGAATACAACGCAGCGCGAGCCAAAATCAGCCAGACGCTTCTTCCCGTGCGCTTTGCCGTCAAGGCCGTCACGCAGTTTGCCGATCACATTGCCGCACACGTCGATGAGCTCAATAGCCTCACACACAAGATGCGTGACGTGATGGTCGACAGGTGCGGCATGCCCGTTGATGACTTTATCGAGGGCATGAAGGCACGCGCAACGGACACAAAGTGGATTGATGAACTTTCCCACAACGGAACGCGTTGGGGCGAGATGATCGGCCACAATGCGGCGCTTTTAACGCACCTGCAGGAAAAGATTATCGAAAGCGAAGAAACAGCGTCTTTAACGCTCAATGATCAACGTGATCTTGCCAGGCAAGTCAAGCTTGCGCAAACGAATCTGGCCAATGCCAAGGCTAAGATGATCGAAGCGAACTTGCGTCTTGTGATTTCCATCGCCAAGGGCTATGTCAATCGCGGTCTTGCGATGACCGATTTGATTCAGGAAGGGAACTTGGGCCTGATGAAAGCGGTTGACAAGTTCGAGTACCGTCGCGGCTATAAGTTCTCGACGTACGCGACTTGGTGGGTGCGTCAATCCGTCACGCGTGCCGTGGCCGATTACGGCAACACGATTCGTATTCCCGTTCACATGACCGAGTCGTATAACAAGATTCGTCGTGTGCGGCAAAAGTTCTTGCAGGAAACGGGCAAAAATCCGACAGATGAAGAGCTTTCCAAACTCTCGGGTGTTCCGCTTGCCAAAGTGCAACTTTTAACGCAGGCGATGCGCGGCGTGGAATCGATCGATGCGCCGATCGGAGACGATGAGGACGCAACGCGTCTGGATTTCGTTAAGGGCGACGATGAGGATGATCCCCAGAAGCGGTACCTCAGAACGGCTCTTGAAGAAGAAATTCAAAAGAGCCTCGGCGAGCTCATGCCGCGCGAAGCGCAGGTATTGCGTTTGCGCTACGGCATCGGCACGAACCACGATCACACGCTCGAAGAAGTCGGTCAGGCCATGGGACTGACGCGTGAACGCGTCCGCCAGATTGAATCGGCCGCCATCCGTAAGTTAAGAAGTCCGGATTTTCAGGAACGCTTGCGCGACTATTTGGCCGTGGCCAATCAGCTCGATT
>DHJT01000007.1:0-2340 GCA_002404465.1 Sutterella sp. UBA4713
GGAGAGATTCGAACTCTCGGTACCCGATTGGATACGCCGCCTTTCCAGGGCGGTACATTAAACCACTCTGCCACCCTTCCGTGTAAGGTGCTCATTTGACAAAGGAGGGTAAGGTTTTTTCGCCTCCTTTGTTTCGGATTTTCGTCCGACGCGAGAAGGCGGATTATAACCAAACCGTCAAAGTTTTGTCACGAGAATTTGATCAATTCGATTGGCTTCGACATTGACGACTTCAAAGCGATAACCGCCCCAGTCGACTTTATCGGTACGCTTGGGAATTTTCCGGAGCATATACATCATGAATCCGGCCATGGTTTCGTAACTTGTACTCTCGGGCATCTTTTGTAGATCAAGTTCGGCCATCATGTCAACAATCGGCGTAGCCCCGTCGACAAGCCAACTTGTAGCGTCACGTTTGACGATTTGTTGCTCGTCGGGGATGGCGACTAGATCGCCCATCACAGAACTCATGACGTCGCTCAATGTAATGACGCCGACAACGAGTGCGTATTCGTTTAATACGACAGCAAAGTCCGAACGCGTGCGCTGGAAAAGCTCAAGGACTTCCGAGAGCGACAATGTGTCGGGAATAACCTGAACGGGTTTTAAAAGCGCTTTATCGGTAAATGAGATGGCTTTGTCTTCTAAGAGATAGCGTAGCAGGGATGCGCTTTCCACATATCCGATGACGTGGTCCAGATTTTTGTCGCAGACAAGAAAGTGATTGAGCGGTGACTCGGAAACAACTTTAAGAATGGTTTCCTTAGTCGAATCAAGTGTGAAATACACCACCGACTCGCGCGCAGTCATTGCTGCCGGTACAAGTCGATTTTCCAGACTGAACACATTCTGAATGACGGCCTGCTCTTCCGGAGCAATGACACCCTCTTCGGCACCGGCGACGACGCTGGCCATGATGTCTTCGCTTGTGATTTTGTCGTCTCGTTCGATATTTAAACCGAATAGCCGAATGAAAACGAGCGAGGCATTTTCCAAAACCCACACAAAGGGACTTAAAACAACAAGCAAGACGCGCATGGGCGCCTGACAAACGAGAATGATTTTTTCCGGATGGGCAAACGAAAGTCGCTTCGGTATGAGGTCTGAAAAGATAACGAGGAAAAACGTCACCAAAAGAAACGAAACGCATGAACCGACTAGATCGGCCGTTTCGGGTTCAAGACCGAATGCTTTTAACGGCCAGGCAATATACGGAGAGAATAAGTCTTCACCGATAAAACCGCTGAGGATGGCACACATGTTGATGCCGATCTGAACAACGGTGACGAAATGGCCCGGGTGTTCTTTAAATTGCAGTACGTTGCGTGCGCGCTTGTCGCCGTGTTCGACAAGGACCTGAAGACGCACTTTTGTGGAGGCGGCAAGAGAAATTTCCGACATGGAAAGAAAGCCGCTGATGAAGATAATGACGATTAAAAGAAGAATTTGTGAAGTAATGCTCATAGGCAAATCGAAAGACATTGTAATCAATGTCCAATTTTAGCAGAAAATCAGAAAAAAGTCTATAAAAAACAGGCGTTAGCAGAAACGGTTCGAAGGAATCCGTTTCCGAAATTCAGAGGCTTTCGTTCGAAACAAAAGGTTCGGTTTGTGTACCGAAATCGCATACGGATGCCGGAATAAAAAGCAGCTGATTCGGAAATTGCCGGATTGGTATGACAAAAGGACATACACGCTCCGAGTCAATAAATAGGGTGTGACGCGAAGACATAAAGTTTTTGCAAGAAAATCGGCAGGACAGGCGTGCAATCAACGTTGTTTTGCGCGTCGACGATTTTCTTGATTTTGCCTGCGCGAGCGACTTCTTGCTTGTAGGAGCGGACCGGCGACGGGTTCGGATTTAGGGGCAAACGGGTCGATACCAAGGCGTGTCTCGGGGCCGATTCCGAAGGAAGGGTTTTTTGCATCGCCGCGAATTTCCGGTTCCGATACCGTGACGGCGTCGTAACGTTTAAGATTAAAAAAACCGATAGTGCGAGCCGTTGCATCACCGGCTTTTGCACTCATCGGAATGCGGCGTTTCCCGTCACACAGAAGATACCGAATCCGTCCTGCTTTGTTGAGCATGGCATCCGAGACAACGCGGTACACAGTAGGGCGTTCACCGCACTTTTCTCTCTGCTTGGCGGAATTTTGAAACGCAAAGAACGTCATCTTGACCGAAAGACGTGTCAGACCGGCTTCTCGGGCAATCTTTAAGACATCTTCGGGAAAGTTCGTGAAAACTTCCGCATGACACGTGGTGCTTGAGGATTCGGTATTGAAAATCGGGCACTGAGGTGCGTTCTCGAACGCTCTCGGACACGGGGACACAATAGT
>DHJT01000007.1:2380-6700 GCA_002404465.1 Sutterella sp. UBA4713
CACAATAGTCAGACCGCTCTTTGCTAAACCAGTTGCAAGGCGTATGGTTTCGCGACTGACTTGCGTCAGTGCCGGTTCGCATATGAGAAGAATGCCGTTTTTATCGAGTTTTTCTTTGAGCGTCATTAAAAAGCGAAGTCGCTTTTGTGTTCCGGCCGATTCGTTTTTCCAAAGTTCGTTGATGACGTGACTGACAAGAATCACGTCGTAGGTCTCATGAAGAGCAAATGCCGCGCTTTGTAAGTCTTGACAATGCATTTGAAAGGCGATGTCCGGTCTGTCGGCCGAAAAAATATCCCGAGCCAGTAACAGAGCCTTCCGACTTGCATCAATGCACGTCAGGGAGATTTGTTGTTTTTCTTTGGGGCCCTTTTTCAGATAATCGACAAAGGCCATTGCAGCCGGAGCCGGCCCGCATCCGATATCAAGAATGCGTAGTGTTCGGCGGGAGGGGATGTTCGTTCGGCTAAGAAAACTTTTTAGCGCAAAGGAAATTTGGGCGAACGTGATGTTGTAGTAATAGAGCAGGTAGGCCCCGAGGGTGCCGTCTTCATCCATGTATCGAGCACCGGCTAAGGTTCGGTTTCCCGTCAGACCGCGTTGCAGTGTTACGAGAGCCTTGGCAACGCGCTGAATTTCTTCGGGCGTCAGGGGACGGGAATCCCGATTTTTTCTCCAGCAGCGCAAAAGAGTCGGTGTGTGATTCATAGGGGAGGTTGCGTTTTGCTTTTCTATTTCCGCAATCTTAATGAGATAAGTATGGTTTAAGGAAAAAACGGCCTTTTAACGGCAGGAAAAGTCCTAAAAAGCGGCGTTTTTTTTGGCCTCGAAAATTGTTCATAATAGATTGATTTTAAATAGAAAATAACCGTTTAGACTGATGCGGTTTTCGATAAAATATCGAGTTGAGGGTCAAGTGGTGTCGTGCTTTTTTCGGGAAGGTTTTTCGGTAGTAGGACTCAAAAGTAAGCCTTGGTTTTTTCGGCACTTCTCGGTTAGCCGCAAAATCCGGAGGACTGATGCCTGAAAACAATGCCGTAACCCTTTCGCATCTTGATAGCAGGATGTGCGGTGTAGCGTCGTTACGTTTGCTTCACGCTTAACCGGGGATCGGCTTCGGACTCAGGAGGTTTTTATCGACAGAAACCGAGTGCAACGAGCCCTTGCAAAAGGATAAAGAAAAAAAAGGCAAAGGAGGTTCTAAGATGATTCGACCGTGGGAAAGATTTACACCGTATCCGTTCCAAACACCGTTTCCGCCAAGCGCGATTCGGGAAAGAAGAGCCGCCTATAAGACATTTTGTGAAAATTTTACGCGCTCGAGTGTTGAATTTCTTCAAACGAATGAATCCGATTCGGACGGCTTAAAGCACGGCGTTTTTTATGTGAACGAACTGCCCTATTTGGATTGTCGCATGAAGGGAAGTTCGATCATTGCCGCACGACCGATGCATGCGTGTACGGATGTCTTTCTCCCGAGCGAGTGGATTATGGAATGTAATCCGAGACGATTCCGAGGTGTGCCGCTCGAGATTTTGGGGCGTCACGGGGTGGACGAAAAGCAATTTCGCCGAGTCGTTGCCGGCGAGTTTGATGCGTACGGTACGTACGAGAAGCCGGTCGACATCGATGACCTTCGCGAAAGACTGGCCTTGCTTGTGCGGTCCTTTATCGATAAGCGGATTTTTGCAATGACGTATCGCAACCCGGTAGTCGAAGTGAACGAGGCGGCTTCTGCGGTTTTAAAACCCCATTCGACAAAACAAGCCTTTGATATTGCCAAAATCGTTCGACGGGCCGCTCTTATTACTTTCCGCGGTTTCGAACATTTTGTTGCGGTCGCCGGACGCACGTTCCTCCTTTCCGTGATTCGCCCGTGTTGCACGCGAGAAAAAGAGTCCTTCATCGTGATTTGCGATGCGGAATCTCTCACACAAACGCCGCTTGCCATGGGTTTTTATCGTGCCGGTCAGTTTCGCGTTTGGACTAACGGGATTGAGTTTTTGTACACCGGAATCCGAGAGCCGGCGGAGAACCTCGGATTGCTGCAGGCCAATCGGCGTATTCCGCTTTCAGATCTTCTAAAAGCACTTGCGGCTCAGAAAAAGCTCTTTACCTTAGCCGCGCGCGAGGCGATCGCGCCGGAGCTTTCCGTCTTTCGGGACGGCGTCTGCGATGCGCTCGATCCGGTTGAAACCGTGCGCTTGGCACTCAAAATGCTTCCCTGGCTTAAAAGGAAACCCGTCTACGATGACAAAGGGTTTCTTACGGAACTGTCTGCCTTTTCAATGCGTCACCTTCAGGAACCGAAGGTTTGTTGTGATAAAGAATAAGCGCGCATTTTCAGGACCTGTCGACGGCATCTTGCCGGCAGCTTTCTTGCCTCACTTGTGCGAACGATCTCGCGTAAGAATGCGAAACGAAATCACATCTTTTTGAGCGAGATAACCATCTCGCAGCGACGGCAATCAAAACCGGCACTGTAGGTAAAGCCCTTGGAATCGATCAGTTCCAAGGGTTCGGGCTTCAGATGCCCGGCGTTTTGCTCTTTAAATTGCGCTTTTTTCTCCGGATTCCCTTTGACGCCTTTCGGACACAGTCCTAAATCGTGTCTTAAGCAATAACGGCAACGCATCAGTTCCTGGTCGTGTTTTATTTCCGTCGCAAGTTCAAAGGCATCTTCCGTGATTTTCAGCCCGTGGCTTTCCCAAAAGGCCCGTGCCAGGCTGTTGGCCGCATTGGCTCGATAGTCCGAGGCAAAGCCTGTCGCGTCGGCCTTACGCGTTTGCGGTTGTTTTCGAATGCGGCGCTCGGCAATTTTCTCTTGCAGCGCTAAGCAGGCCTTGCGGCGTAAGGCGTTTAAAAGCGAAGCGGGGACAAACAAATCGGTTTGTCCCGTTAGACTGACGTCACCGAGCGTAAAGACCGTATCCCCCGTTTTAGTCAGCGTTTTTTTCGCGGCCTCGTGTGTGCGCGAAGGGTCTTTCGCCGCCTCCAATACGGCTTTCTCCGTTACCGTTACCTTGTAAGGACCGCTTTCGAGCGTGAGCGTCAGCACGTTGTGGGATATGTCCAAACAAGCCGACATCGGAATGCGCCGCTCCGTGCAGTGTCCGTCAAGTGTCTTAAGAAACAGGCGATCGTAATTGCGATACAGTTTTGTGCCGACCGTCAGTTCCGCGAGCTTTCCGACGGCCTCAAACGGATAAATTCGAATGCGGTTTTCAAGGTTTTCCGCGCGGTTGACGCGTAGTCCCGTAAAGGCACCTTGCTGTGTAAAGTAGGCCAGACCGTCCCCGTTATTCAGCGCAATTTCCGGCTGCGGATCCATGACAAGGGCCCGACGTGAAAATTCGATTCGTAAGACGGTGCCGACGCTTTCCCCCGTGCTCTTAGGCGTGCGCATCTCAGCAAGACTTTCGGGGCGTCCGTGCACGAAGGCTTCGGTTTTTCCCCGATGAAACGTTTTTTCCGGATTCGGAGTAAAGGCACATGTTGTTTGCCCGAAAGAGGCGCTTTTCCACGCATTTTCCTGCATCAACGCATCAAGGGCTTTTCGATAGTAAGCCGTGATATTTTTCACATACGAGGCTTCTTTAAGGCGTCCTTCGATCTTAAAGCTTCGGACACCTGCATCGATGAGCTCGCGCAGATTCCCACATTGATCATTGTCTTTCAGACTCAAGGCATAGCAATTTGTTTTTATGACATCGCCCTTAAAGTCCTTGACCGTGTAGGGCAGTCGACACAGTTGCGCACAGGCACCGCGATTGGCCGAGCGACGGCGTGTCGCGGCCGACAGATAACAAAGCCCGGAATACGAAACACACAGGGCTCCGTGAACGAAAAACTCCAGTGATGTATTCGGAGCCGCGGCACGACAGGCGGCAATCTCTTTGAGCGTTAATTCGCGAGCCAGAACCACCTGTGAGAATCCGACATCGGCGAGGAAACGCACCTTTTCCGGCGTGCGAATGTCGCATTGCGTGGAAGCATGTAACTCAATGGGTGGTAAATCCATCATCAAAAAAGCCATGTCCTGAATGATCAGGGCATCGACACCGGCTTCGTAGGCTGTCCAGGCGGCCTTTCGCGCGGCCTCGAGTTCATCTTCGAAAAGAATCGTATTGAGGGTCAGATACGTTTTAGCGCCGTACCGATGTGCGTAGGCGGCAACGGAAGCAATGTCGCTCCAAGGGTTTCCCGCTGCTTCCCTGGCTCCGAAAGCCGGACCTCCGATGTAGACGGCATCGGCACCGGCGTTGACGGCTTGTAAGGCAATGTCCTTATTTTTGGCAGGGCTTAAGAGCTCGAGGACCG
>DHJT01000089.1 GCA_002404465.1 Sutterella sp. UBA4713
TTCTTGCGTTCGTATTTTTCCTTTGCCATGGTAGTTCACTCCTGAACAAAAGTCGGGACGCTCCCGAAAACGTAAAAAAAGAAAATGCTGGTGCCCGTGATGCGGATCGAACGCATGACCTCCCCCTTACCAAGGGGGTGCTCTACCACTGAGCCACACGGGCACGCTAGTGAGTTTTTGGAGCGGGTGAAGGGAATCGAACCCTCGTCATAAGCTTGGAAGGCTTCTGCTCTACCATTGAGCTACACCCGCTTACAACCGCAATTCGGAACCGATTTCCGGAGCCGCACTGCAATCCTCAACAACGTAATGATCTGTTCGATCAAGTCGCTGGTGGAGGGGGATGGATTCGAACCATCGTAGGCGTAAGCCAACAGATTTACAGTCTGCCCCCTTTAGCCACTCGGGCACCCCTCCAATCTGCGAGGGGGAGATTATGCGTGCAATCTTCCGAGTTTGTCAAGTTCGGAGAGAAAAGAAAATTTCCCTTGGGCAGGGAATGCTTCAAAGTGCACGCCAATTCAGTGAGAAAGGAACCTAGTCGGCCCCTGATACGGCGATTAGCTGGAGCGTGACGGAAATCATCAAACAAACCCAACCGAACTTGCCGACAATGTCATACCAAGGAAAATGCTCCATAAGGTACTCGGTTTCGGCTTGGATCCAGCGGGGCGATCCGCCGCGCGTTATAGCAAGCGTCCTGGGCGCAATCAGATAAACACGCTCAAGGACACAAAAAAGCCCGAAATTCCCGGTTGCGCTCGTTAGGTTGTGATCGACCATGTCGCTTAGCGTCACGGCCATACATGCTGCCGTTGCGACAAAAAGCGTTCCGAGAACGATGCGCAACTCCTTGGCAAAGGGTGCACGCAATTTTTCAAGTTGTTCCAGTGTAACCATGGCCCGTATTTTGCACAATTTTTAAGTTTCGTGAGTTCCCTTGCGTGTTTTGAAAAGAAATTTTTCAGTTTGTTTCCAACACGTTCTCAGGCAAAACAAGGGCGTTATAGTTGCAAAAACAGCGCATCCACGCACGATCTCGTTGAAAGGGAGGTCCTTATGACAATTAAGAAAATTCTTTGCGCAACCCTCTGTGCCGGACTCGGTCTGTTTTCGGCGACGACATCCTTGAGCGCTCCCCCGCCACCTGCACCCGGCGGTCCCTCATTCGGTTGGCATCACCCAGGGCCCGGCCTGCACCATCCGCAAAGATTTCACCATCCTGCCCCACCGCATCATCGTCATATCTACCATGATTCGGACTGGGCAGGCCCCCTTCTTTTCGGAGCACTTCTTGCCGGAACAGCCGTTGCTGCCGTAAGCGGGGCCAACAGTACCGATTATGGTTGCCGCACAACAACACAAACGACGGAAACAATTCGACCGAGCACACGTTTTTGGTGCGAAGCGGAAAAAGGGTATTACCCGGATGTACGGGCCTGTCCGACGGGATGGACACCGGTTCCCGCGAAGTAACAAAGGCACAGCTCCTTATCTTTTTCGATTGACATTCCTTCTTTCAAGCGCGAATACATACACGATTTTTCGCGCTTTTTTCTTACTTCTTTATTAGGGTTTCTACGTAATTTTTGCCTCCTTTTTTCTCTTGATTTTTCTTCAAACTGTCGCTCTCGCTTTCGAACCGAATCGTTCAAACGTTCGAAATTTGTGGACTTTTCAAAGAGGATTTACTTATGCTTTTGAAAAAAGTTGCGGCAACAGGAATGGTTTTAAGTGCCGTTGCTCTGGCAACAACGGAGGCTTTGGCCGCAGGCTTTCAACTCACAGAACAATCCGTCGTGACACTCGGTCGTGCCTATGCAGGTTCGGGCATCACAAGCGATGACGTCTCCGCTCCCTTTTACAACCCGGCGGCTATGGCGTTTTTACCGGGCACACAGGTTCAGTTCGGCTTAACCGGCGTTTCCATGAGTCAGGTTGTCACGCTCGACGAAGACGGTTCGACAAATGACGGCCAAAACAAAACCGAATTTTTGCCCAACTTTTTCATCACGCATCAAATCAATCCCGAATGGTGGGTCGGTCTGGGAATCACCATGCCTTTCGGTCTTTCGACGGACTACGGACAGTATCCGAATTGGAAGTACGGTAACCGCGGTACCGAAGCCGAACTCATGGATATCGACATCAATCCGAACTTTGCCTGGAAACCTAACGACTTTTTCAGCATCGGTGGCGGCATCTCGCTTCAATATGCTAAGGCCAAGCTCGGGATGGATGCATATGTTCCAGGAACAGTTGGAACGGCCACTCAAAATTATGGCTATATTGGCCATGGAGAAGAAACGGGAGACAGCTGGGCCTGGGGTTGGAACTTAGGCTTTGTTCTGCGTCCGACAGAGACATTCCGCTTCGGCATTTCTTATCGCTCCGCCGTCAAGCACAAAGCCTCGGGGCACTACAAGTTCAGTGCAACCAGAATGAATATGAAATTCCCCTCTAAAGTCACCATCAAGACTCCCGACACAGTGTATGCCTCAGCCTTATGGGAAGCATCCAAAGACTTGACATTGACGGGAACCGTTCGCTGGGCCAAATGGAGCAATTCACACGAGTGGACCTTACAACAGGATATCCAAAACACTGGAAATTCCGAAATGGACAATCTCCTCGGCAGCTTTAAAAGCATCCCCATTCGCCACCATTACCGCGACACCTGGCTCTTTGC
>DHJT01000032.1:0-169 GCA_002404465.1 Sutterella sp. UBA4713
CGTTGCGATATCTTTGCCGTAAAGAGTACAGACGCGATCAAAATCGATGTTTTCGTCGTGCGTGCCGACCTCGGCCTTTGCGGCCGGTGTAAAGATCGGCTCAGGCAATTTTTCCGCCTTGCGTAGTCCTGCCGGCAACCTGATGCCGCAAATCGTGCCGTCTTCCTGA
>DHJT01000032.1:202-15956 GCA_002404465.1 Sutterella sp. UBA4713
ACGACTTCCAACTGCTTCCGATCACGTAGCCGCGGGCAACGCACTCAACCAAAATCGGCTTTAAACGCTTGACGACCATAGCGCGACCGGCAACCTGATCGACCTCATCGGGGGCTACCACGGATTCGGGAGCGATACCCGTCAGCTGTGTGGGCATCTTCGATGCCAATTTTTCAAACCAGAACTGTGTCAGACCCGTCAGAACCTTACCCTTGTCGCGAATCGGCACGCTCAAAATGACATCGAACGCACTGATGCGATCTGTGGCAATCATCAGAAGCTTGTCATCATCGAGTGCATAGCACTCGCGGACCTTACCGCGATAAACCAAGGGGAGCCCCTTAAGGGAAGTCTTCATTAGACCTTGCATAAGAAATACTCCGAAGATAACAAAAAATTAAACCAATTCATTCTCGGGCACCGCCCGCCCAACGTAAACCACATTTAAGCACAGGAATAAAAAAAGTGCATCAGGCGAAAACCGTACGGAGCCGTTTTCGTGCAGAAATTTTAAGGGACCGATTTGAAAACAGGGAAAAGACACAGACGATACAAACGCGCGCAAAGGCAAACAAAATCGGGAGGGCGGCGTCCGAACGCTTTCCTCCCGAAAATGCCCTTTTCAATCTTAGCTCGACGCTTTTACAGCATGCGAACTCGATTGTTTATCGTCTCAGGCAAATTACCACAAGCCGATCAGCTTCCACCAAGCGACACCGACCGTAAACCAAATCACGGTATTGATTGTCGTCACGACAAAGCCGTTACGCCACCATTCGCCCTCTGAAACGTACCCGGCACCGAAGTACACCGGAGCCGCACCGTTACCGTAGTGTGTCAGTGAAATCGGCAGATTGGCGAAAATACCGAAGGCAATCGCAACCATCAACGCCGGAGCGCCGCAAGCCACTGCCACGGCCACAAAAGCTGCATACATGGCAGAAATTCGCGCCGTCACGGATGCAAAGCAATAGTGCGAATAAATGTAAATGAGCGAAATCACCAGGAATGAAGCAACCCAGCCCATGTGAGCGGACGAAATGCCGCTGGCAATAAAGGCCGCCGCCCATTTGACAAAACCGCTTTTTGCCAGAGCCGTCGCCAAGGACATCAAACCGCCCATCCAGAACATCGCATCCCAGGCACCCTTTTCCAATAGGACGTCTTTCCAGCTCAAAACCTTCGTAATAAGCATAATCGAGACGGCGAGCATGGCAATGGGTGTTGCGCCGAGCCCCGTAAGGCTACCCGTAGCCCACAGGAGCAAGCACATCAAAAAGACAAAGGCCAAAACGAGTTCGTCTTTGCTCATCGGCCCCATCTTCTGAAGTTCGGTCGCAGCAAGCGCCTTGGCATTGGGCGTTTCGCGGATTTCAGGGGGAGCGACTTTGAGCAGAATAATCGGAACGAGCAACAGGCAAATTAAGCCCGGAACAATAGCAGCAACGGCCCATTCCATCCACGTCAGTTCCACACCGACGGCACTGGCGGCCAAGCCGACGCAAAGCGGATTGCCGGCCATGGATGTCAAGAACATCGTGCAAGTCACCGCATCGGCGTGAAAGCCCACCTGCATCAAATACTTTCCGATCTTTCCGGCACTCGGACCGGCTTCCGAACCGAAAGCACTCGAAAGCGACTGAACAATCGGGTAGAAAACACCGCCGCCGCGTGCCGTTGCCGACGGCATAGCCGGCGAAATCACAAGTTCGGCCAAACAAATCGAGTAACCCAAAGAAAGCGAGCTCTTACCGATAACGTGAATGATAAAAAACGCAATACGACGCCCCAATCCCGTCTTAATGAATCCGCGGGATAGAAAGAATGCGCAGACGATAAGCCAAATCGTCCCGTTTCCGAAACCCATGAGCACATCTTTGGTTTTGAGAATACCGAAGAAGGCACAAAAGGTCAGCGCCAAAAATGCAGCGGCCCCCATCGGAACCGGTTGCAAAATAAAACTGGCAATGGTTGCCACAAAGATGGCAAACAAATGCCAAGCAGCTGGCGAAAGCCCGTCCGGGCAAGGAAGGAACCAGATAATAAGGCCAAGTCCCAATACGATTGCCCATTTTTTGAGAGCAGAACTATCCATAACTTCCCCCTAATTAAAAGTCCCGATATCGCTTTGCCGCATTTCCGAAGAAATACGCGCAATTGAGCGCTCCGAAAACAGGCAAGCGATTCAAAACACTCTTCTTGCAGGTGCTTAAAGGTGATTTCATGCAAACGGCTCAAGGCGAGCGAGGATATTTTACCAACGGCGCCCCTATAAAAACATAGGACAAAACCAATTTTTGACTTGCGACCGATACAGATAAGTACTTTTCCTAAGCCGTTTTTTCGTCGTTTCTAATCTCTGACTTTCGCGTTTTTCCAGCGCACTTATCTGAAGAAAGCCCCGCGACCTATTTTCCTATTTGAAAACGTCTTTGACGGATTCGGTTAAAATGGCCCGCAGGACGCGGTAGGTATTTCCCGCCGCGATCTCTGTGATCTTTCTTTCTGGGAGCAAATCAAATATGGCACTAGTCAGTTTGCGTCAATTGCTTGACCATGCGGCGGAAAACGGTTACGGAATTCCCGCCTTCAATGTCAACAATCTTGAGCAGGTTCACGCTATCGTGGAAGCGGCACAAGAGGTCGGAGCGCCTGTCATCATGCAAGCTTCGGCCGGAGCGCGCAAGTACGCCGGCGAATTATTCTTAAAGTATCTGATTGAAGCGGCTGTCGAGAGTTACCCGGACATCCCGATTTGCATGCACTTGGACCACGGTCGCAGCCCGGCTGCCTGTCAAAGTGCGATGCGCTACGGCTTTACGTCCGTGATGATGGACGGTTCGCTCATGCCTGACGGCAAGACTCCTGCCAAATACGAATACAACGTGGATACGACGCGACTGATTGTCAACGCCGCGCATTCAATCGGCGTTTCCGTCGAAGGCGAGCTCGGTTGCATCGGCTCTCTGGAAACACTGCAGGCGGCCAAAGAAGACGGTCAAGGGGCCGAAGGCAAGATGACGCGGGATATGCTCCTGACAGACCCCGATCAAGCTGCCGAATTTGTTCGCGCGACGCAACTGGATGCTCTGGCAATTGCTATCGGAACGAGCCACGGCGCCTACAAATTCACCCGCAAGCCCACGGGGGAAATCCTCTCGATCCAGCGCGTCAAAGAAATTCATGCCCGCTTGCCGAACACACATTTGGTCATGCACGGCTCGAGTTCCGTTCCGCAGGAAATTCTGGCGGAAATTCGCAAGTACGGCGGACAGATGCGCGAAACGTACGGCGTGCCGGTTGAAGAAATCCAGGAAGCCATCAAACACGGCGTCCGTAAAGTCAACGTCGATACCGATATCCGTCTTGCCATGACGGCAGCCATTCGCCGTTACTTCGTTGAAAATCCCAGCGAATTCGATCCGCGCGGATACCTGTCGAAAGCCCGTGACGCGGCTAAGGAACTGTGTAAGGGTCGGTACATTGCCTTCGGATGCGAAGGACAGGGAGCACGCATTAAGCCGCTTCCCATCTCGGTGATGGCCGCGCACTATGCCGACGGCTCGTTGGCGCAGAAAGTCGTCTAACGCTCCTGACTATCCGGGGAGCCAAGCAGGCTCCCCTTTTTATTCATGCCGCAAAAAACCGCTAACGAATTAAAGGGTAAGACGGGAATAACGCGTTTAATTAATGCAACACGTTATTCCAGGGACGGGATTGTCCAGGCCTGGCGCTCCGAAGAAGCCTTCCGCCAAGAGGCTCTTTTGGCTGCAATTCTGATTCCCGTGAGCTTTTTTCTTCCCGTAGAGTTGGCCTTGCGGTTGCTGTGCCTTTTTTCGGTTGTGTTCGTTTTAATCGTGGAACTCTTAAATTCCGGTCTTGAGGCGACCGTCGACCGAATCGGTCCGGAAATTCATCCGAAGTCCAAATTTGCCAAGGATGCCGGAAGCGCCGCCGTGCTTTTTTCGCTTTTCTTTTGTTCCGTGACCTGGATCAGTGTCCTGTTCACGGCCTTCATTTTGTAACTGAGGATCGGTTATGACAGATTTAAATGCTCCTGCCGTTGCCATCGTGATGGGTTCGACCTCCGACTGGGAGATGATGAAACCGGCTGTCGATGTTTTAAAGTCCTTCGGCATCGCTCACGAAATCAAGATTTTAAGTGCGCATCGCCTCCCGGATGAAACCGCCGAATTTGCTGCATCGGCCAAGGCCCGCGGCTTAAAGGCCATCATCGCCGGAGCCGGAGGCGCTGCCCACCTAGCCGGTGTTATCGCTGCCAAGACGACACTACCCGTTTTGGGTGTTCCCGTTCCGTCCAAATATCTCAAGGGAATGGATAGCCTTCTTTCCATCGTGCAAATGCCACGAGGCATTCCGGTTGCAACCTTTGCTATCGGTGAAGGGGGCGCTGCCAATGCCGCAATCTTCGCCGTTTCCATGTTGGCTCTCGCAGATAAGGCTTTAAGCGAGAAGCTCGAGAACTTCCGTGCTAAACAAAGTCAAAAGGTTCGTGAGGCAACGCTTCCCAATGACTAGCGCATCGTATCCGCCGATTAATGACGCCGCCATCGACCGGGCCGTCCGAATCCTTGTCGCAGGCGGTCTTGTCGCAATTCCCACTGAAACCGTTTACGGTCTGGCAGCCGATGCCGACAACAAAGAAGCGGTTTTAGCTACCTTTGCCGTCAAAAATCGGCCGACAAACCATCCGCTCATTGTTCACGTCGCCGGCCCGGAGGCCCTTGATGCCTGGGCCGTTGATATTCCGAGCCAAGCACGCCTTTTAGTGAAAGCATTCTGGCCCGGGCCGCTCACGCTCGTATTAAAAAAATCCGATCGATGCGGCGACTTTGTCACGGGCGGACAAGATTCCGTTGCATTACGTTGCCCGTCTCATCCCTGGACCCGCACACTCCTTCAACGATTTTCCGGATCGACCTTTAAGGGATTGACAGCCCCGAGTTGCAACACGTTCGGGCGAATTTCCCCGACCTGCGCGCGGCATGTTTTTGAGGACCTCGGCGTGAAACCGACTGGGAAACTCGACTTTATTCTCGACGGCGGTATATGCGAAGTCGGTGTGGAATCGACAATGATCAATCTGTCGGGAAAGCGACCGGAAATCCTTCGCCACGGCGCCATAACGCGCCGGATGCTCGAGGAAGTTTTAGGGTGCCCCGTTCCCGATGCCGGAAGCGATGCACCGCGCGCCTCGGGGCGATTAAAGAGCCACTATGCTCCGAAAACAAAACTTGAGATTGTTTCGAAATCGCGCTTTTGTGACCGTGTTAAAGAACTTGCGGGGAAAAAACTTGCCGTTATGGCCGAGCCGGACATGCTCGCTTTGCTTAAGCCCGACTTTTCCATTCCGGCGCCTCAAACCCTTGCCGAGTACGCACACAGCCTATATGAAAACTTACACGAACTTGACGCGGCCGGATGCGACAGGATTCTTGTAGAGGAACCTCCGAAAGAGGCTTCATGGGCCGCCGTCAACGATCGTCTCGGGCGAGCCGCTGCGGAGAAGACCCAACCATGAGCTCAGAAAACCCCATCGGTGTTCTTGACTCGGGACTCGGAGGGCTTTCCGTCCTACGCGCCCTGGTCAGGCAACTTCCCGACGAAGATTTTCTTTATTGCTCGGATAACGGAAACGCGCCCTGGGGAGATAAGGAGACTTCGTTTATCCTTGAACGAACCCGCGTCATGATTGCATTTTTAATCGAGCACGGAGCCAAAGCCGTCGTTATTGCCTGCAATACGGCCACAGCCGTTGCGGCCGACACATTGCGACGCGAATTTACTCTTCCGATTATCGGTATTGAACCGGCCGTCAAGCCTGCGGCTAAATTAAGCCCCTCGGGCCGATTCGGTGTTCTCGGGACAACCCGCACGATAACAAGCGAGCGTTATCACAAACTCCTTATCCGTTTCACGCAAGGCACTCATGTCATGTCGGTTGCCGCTCCCGGGCTCATGGAATGCGTTGAACGAGGGGAATTTGACACACCCGAAACAAAGGCACTACTGGAAAAGTACCTGCGCCCCATGCTCGATGCCGGGATTGACACCCTTGTTTTGGCCTGCACGCACTACCCGTTTCTGGAAAATGCGATACGGGACATTGCAGGTCGTCCTCTGACGATTATCGAACCGAGCAAGGCTGTTGCCGCAACTCTTGCGATGCGCCTTAAGGAACACAATCTTGCGGCTAGCAAAAAAAGCGCTCAGCCCGTCCGTTTCTGGATTAAAGATGCCAAGCGCTTTACTCCGGCGTTGAAAATCCTTTGGCCGAATGCCTCTAGGATCGAAGAGTTAACGGTTTAACGTCGCTACCTGCCACATAATCGAGCATCTTTTCCCGATAATCTTCAGGCCACGCAATCGGCTTAAACCCCTTTGCCTGCGACACACAGACCATGGTTTCGACAAGCCGAACACACTCAACGTCACCGCGTGTCAGAGTCATAGCAAATCGAACGGATGAAAACCCGAGTTTTTCAATCCAAAGAGAAGCCGAGAGGTGATCTTCGGCGCGACACGGAACCAAAAAGTTACACTGCAGGCCGGCCACGGGAAGCATCAAACCGGAAGTCAGGATTTCAGGGAAGGGCTTTAAAACGACGTCACTGAAGAAATCTTCGATGAGTCCGTTACACAACGTAAAGTAATGCGGGTGAAAGACGATTCCGGCACTGTCACAGTGCGAAAATCGTATATGCATGGGTCTAGTGAAGATCTGATGCATGGACCCTCCGAAGAAAGCGATTTTTGAAAACTCGGCCACAAATCGAGCAGGCACGAAAAAAGAGCCAACCGCAGCGTCAGCTCTCTTTTACGTAAAACAAACGACCGTCAGGCGACTTAGCGCAACTTGACTTCTTTGAAAGGAACGTGCTTACGAACCACGGGATCGAACATATTGAGTTCAAGCTTACCCGTCGTGTTCTTTTTGTTCTTGACCGTCGTAACGAAATAGCCGGTTTTAGCCGTCGATTCGAGTTTGATAATTTCGCGTGCACCCTTTGCCATGGTTCAATCTCCGAAAATTAGATTTCGCCGCGGGCGCGCAAATCCGCGAGCACCACTTCAATACCGACCTTATCAACCGTGCGCAGTCCGGCCGTTGTCAAACGCAGGCGGACCCAACGATTTTCACTTTCGACCCAGAAGCGATGGTACTGCAGATTCGGCAGAAAACGACGCTTGGTCTTGTTGTTCGCGTGCGAGACTTGATGGCCGACCATCGGCTTCTTGCCGGTGACTTGACAGACTCTTGCCATCACATACTCCCGTATAAAAAAGTTAATCACACCCTGCTCTCCGCAAAGGAGAGCGGACTCAAAAAATCAAGGAGAGCGATTATAGGGCAAAGATCGTCTTGCCGACAAGTTCTGAAGGACATTATTTGCATTTTCCAATCGGGGTCGGAGGAAAATTAAGAAGGCCCGGCCTTTGGAAAGGGTAAACGCCACTTGCGCAGTGCATGCTATCGAAACACAAGCGACGCGCTTTAAAATGGCCGTGTTCTTGCCTTTTTCTTTAGGAGAGTCCCTTGCGTGCCTTATTCCTTGACATTGACGGCGTCATTCAATTCGACCAAAACCGATTCGATCATTCCGTCGACGAAGTTTGGGAGCTTTGCCGAAAATACACGGACACATTCGGTGATTTTGACTACGTGAAATGGGCGGTACGCGAACAATCGAATCCGTTTTGGACCATTGCCGCCGTCACTTGGGATTGGCACAAGGAGGCCCTTGTCGAACTCAAACGCGTCTTGGACACAACAGGTGCCAAAATCGTTCTTTCTTCGAGTTGGCGCGAGTTCGGAGAAAAGGCGATGCGAGCTCTTTTTAAAATCCACGGACTCGATCGATACTACATCGACAACACGCTTCTTAATCCTCACTTTCTTTCCCACGACGAGGAAAACTGGAAAAAAGAGCACCGTTGGGACACGGCGCTTTGCACTCTCCACAAGACAGTGGCTCATACTCGGAACTATTCTTGGGTGGATGAGCGGTCGTTTCTGATTCGCGAATATCTCGATCGGCACCCGGAAATCACAGGGTACGCTGCTGTCGACGACCTATATCTGACAAACTTTCTCGAGGGACATTTCGTTCATGTACGAAAACTGAAACCGGAAAACGCCGATGAACTGATTGCTGCCATCGAAAAGGACGGGGGTCCCTTCCCGCTTCCGGATGATATTCGTGCCATGCCCGAGCTCGCTGTAATAAGAGAGCATTTGAATTCGGAAAACTCGGTCAAATCGCCTGCCTAACCATCCCGGAGAGTGCTTTCATGCAAATTCTTCTTGCCAGACCGCGCGGCTTTTGTGCCGGTGTCACACGTGCCGTTTCCATCGTTGAACGAGCCCTTGCCATCTACGGCACGCCTGTTTACGTACACCATGAAATCGTGCACAACCGAACGATTGTTCGGTCCCTTAAGGAAAAGGGTGCTGTCTTTGTCGATTCCTTAGAAAGCGTTCCGGACGGTGCGACATTAATCTTTTCCGCACACGGCGTCCCGAAAGCCATTGAAGATGCCGCACGCGCCCGTCCGCTGACGATTTTCGATGCAACCTGTCCGCTTGTAACGAAAGTTCATCGGGAAATTACTAAGATGCATGCAGCAGGACTGCCTGTTGTCATAATCGGACACAAGGGCCACCCGGAAGTCGAAGGCACTCTCGGGCAAGTCCCGAGCGGCATCACGGTTGTCGAATCCGTTCAAGATGTCAAGGCCCTGCCTGCCGATTCCCCGATGCTGGCCTGTGTCACACAAACAACGATTTCCGCCGACGATGCAGCCGATGTCACGACCGCTCTCAAAGAACGCTTTCCGAACCTGATTGTCCCGAAAAAATCCGATATCTGCTACGCCACGCAATCGCGTCAGGATGCCGTCAAAAAATTGGCGCATCAGGTCGATTTGGTGCTTGTGATCGGTTCGGAATCGAGCTCCAATTCCAACCGCTTAAAGGAAGTGGCCGAACGGTGCGGCACGCGCGCCTACCTGATTGAGGATGCGTCCCGCTTGAAGCCTGACTGGCTAAACGGCATTAACTCGGTCGGCATCACGGCCGGGGCCTCGGCACCGGAATTTCTCGTGGAAAATCTCCTGAGTCGTATTCGGGAGATCTACCCGAATTCAAGCGTTCGGGAGCTTGACGGCCCGCCCGAAACCTATGCCTTCCCGATGCCCAAGGGGCTTTGGAAAGAAGACCTTAATAAGGAGCGCTGCTAATGTTTCGCTTTGCCGTCTCGGACGAAGATCAAGAATACTTTGATATTCCCGCCCCTTGGGGGTCCGTGAGGCTCTCGTCAGCACTCGGAGAACTCTGGTCAATTGCGTTTAATTTGGATGCGCCGCAACAGGAAAAGAGGACGAATTCGACCCTTATCAGGTGGGCCGATCTCGTCGATACAACGTTGCTTAGCGGAAAATCGATTTCGCCTCAGGATCGGGCAGATCTCTTTGCCACACATCGCTGGCAAGCGCTTTCACCGGTAAGTCGCACCGTGCTTGAAATCGTCTCGCGCATTCCCTGCGGGCAATTTCTCACTTACAGTCAAATTGCCGAAGCGATTGAAAAACCGAAAGCCGTGCGCGCCGTCGCACGCATCTTGGCAAGTAACCCATTCCCGATTCTGATCCCCTGCCACCGAATCGTCTCAAAATCCATGCTCGAAACAATGGACATGACAAACCCGAAATCGTTTGAAGGGGCCGCCTTCGGCGGCCGGTCGGAATTTGTACCGATCGGAGCTTGGTTGCGCATCAATGACTTGGCGCATGTCTGAACGACGCCGAGTCGATACAATGCCAGAGACGAGGATTTAGCTATGAACAAAGCAAAACACGAAAGTGCGACACCGGCGACAGTTTGGTTAAAAGCACACGGTGTCCCCTATAAAGAACACTCCTATACCTATGTTGAACACGGAGGGACTCACGTCTCGGCTTTAAGTCTCGGGTTTGACGAGCACACGGTCGTCAAAACACTGATTATGCAAGACGAAAATGCCAAGCCGCTTGTCATTTTGATGCACGGCGACAAGGAAGTTTCGACAAAAAATCTTGCGCGACAAACAGGTCGCAAATACATCGCCCCATGTGTGCCTGAGCAAGCCCAACGGAATTCAGGCTATCAAGTCGGCGGAACAAGCCCATTCGGGACGCGTAAAAAAATGCCCGTTTATGTGGAAAGCTCGATTCTTACGTTGCCTGAAATTCACATTAACGGGGGGCGACGCGGCTTTATCGTAACAATTGACCCGAAGGTTCTCACGGAAAAACTCGGTGCCGTTCCCGTGAACGTAGCCATTGATAAAAACTGACGTATTGTCCGAAAAATCCATGAATCTCCCTTTTGAATTGCTCATCGGATTACGCTACACGCGAGCCGGCCGTCGGGGACGTCGCAAAGACGGCTTCATGAGTTTTATCTCTGCGATTTCGGTCTCCTCCATTGCCTTGGGAGTGATGGCCTTAATCATCGTTTTGTCCGTAATGAACGGCTTTCAAAAGGAAGTGCGAGACAGGATGCTTTCGGTTCTCTCGCATGTTGAAGTTATTCACCTTACAGGCGCCATCCCTGACTGGAAAGATCTCGCCCGAACCATTGAAACGGACAAACACGTTCTTTCCTGTGCGCCGTATGTTTCCGGCCAGGGGCTCCTTAACAGTCGCGGAAATCTTCGCGGCATTGCGCTTCGAGGCATTGATCCGTCCGTCGAGCCGACCGTAAGCGACGTGGCGAAAACCCTCGGAGAAAACACACTATCGACGCTTAAAGCCGGAGACTTCGGCATCATTCTCGGACGCGACTTAGCCCGTCTTCTTCGCGTCAACGTCGGGGACAAAATCACGCTCATTGTCGCCAAGGGCAATACGACACCGGCAGGCTTTGTTCCGCGCATGAAACAGATGACTGTTAAGGGCCTGTTTCAATCCGGACATTATGAGTTTGACAGCACCCTCGTTTTTGCCCATATCGACGATGCTGCGGCGCTGTTTCGAACAGGCGGTCCGACGGGAATTCGCATCAAGCTCGATGACATTAACTTGGCGCCCTCGGTCACACAACGGTTGCTTATGACGCTTCCTGCCGATTACTACGCAACCGACTGGACACGCCAAAACAGAACCTGGTTTGCCGCCGTGCAAGTCGAAAAACGCATGATGGCCGTCATTCTCTTTTTGATCGTACTCGTCGGATCCTTCGGCCTCGTCTCGACCCTCGTAATGACCGTCACGGAAAAACAATCGGACATTGCAATTTTGCGCACCCTGGGCGCTTCCCCCCGATCAATTATGACTATTTTTGTCATCCAAGGATGCATCGTAGGATTGATCGGCGTTCTTTTAGGGACGGGCCTCGGCCTTGCAATTTCCTGTAACTTAGATGTGATTGTTCCGGCAATCGAACAGCTTTTCGGAGTGCAATTTTTGCCACGGGAAATTTACTTTATCAGTCAAATGCCCAGCGACCCGCGCGCTTCGGATATCGTACCGATTGCCGTTGTAAGTTTCCTCGCAAGTCTATTAGCCACCCTTTATCCGTCCTGGCGTGCCGCTCGGACACATCCTGCACAGGCCCTGCGTCATGAGTGAAGCCATCCGTGTTGAAAATCTCGTCAAAACATACGATGACGGAGCCGGTATTCGAACGCCCGTTTTAAAAGGCGTGAGTTTTACAGTCGCCACCGGAGAAATCGTTGCCGTCATCGGTGCTTCCGGCTCCGGAAAAAGCACGCTCTTACATGCCCTAGGGGGGCTCGATTCGGTTGATTCGGGAACGATATGTATTGCAGGGAAAACGCTTTCTAAACTCACCCCTGCCGAGTGCGATATTCTAAGAAACCATCACCTCGGCTTCGTGTATCAGTTTCATCACCTGCTACCGGAATTTACGGCGTTAGAAAATGTCGCAATGCCGCTTTTTATTCGGCGTCTTCCAGACAGTATTGCCCTGAAGTGCGCCCAGAAGACTCTGACCGACATCGGACTCAAAGACCGTATGAACTTTCTCCCGAGTCAACTTTCCGGGGGCGAGCGCCAACGCGTGGCCATTGCACGCGCCGTTGTCGGCGAGCCCGATTGCATTCTTGCGGACGAACCGACGGGAAATCTGGATGAAGACACGGCCGCCGGTGTCTTTGACGGATTTTTACGCCTAGCGCGCCAACGCGGTACCGCCATTGTCATCGTCACGCACGACAAGACCATCGCCAAACGGTGCGATCGGGTTATTCGTCTGGAAAACGGCCGGATTGTTCCGGTGTCCGATTAAGTGATGGCCGCGCTAATCGACACCCACAATCACATTGACGCGTCTGTCTTTGACGCGGATCGAGAACTTCTTATCCGAGAAGCCAAAGAGGCGGGCGTCACCGATGCCCTCGTTTGTTCGGGCATTCCAGGAGCATGGGAAAAGACACGCATCATTGCGCATCAGGCCGGCTGGCACTATGCCCTCGGGATTCATCCGCTCTATATCGGAGATGTCGACAACCCGGATGCACTCTTAGAAGAATTAAAAGTTCGTATTGAAACACTCCTTACTGACGAACTCTTTGCCGGCGTCGGAGAAATCGGGATTGACGGCTTCGTTTCAGGGTTGGATTCGGAAAAGATGCTTAAGATTTTCCGAGGACAACTTAAAATTGCCGCTCGCTTTCATCTTCCCGTCAGCGTCCACGCCAGACACTGCGTCGATACCGTTTCTCGGGAGATTGCACGCATTAAACCAACGGGCGGCGTCGTTCACGCATTTAACGGATCACTCGAGCAAGCAAAACGACTCCTTGGCCTCGGAATGAAACTGGGGTTCGGCGGCGCTTTAACGTACACGGGAAGTCGACGCATCCGTCGAATTTTTGCGCAATTATCGGATACGGATTTTGTGTTAGAAACCGATGCACCCGATATGCCGGGAACTCTGCGTCGCACCTTGCCGGATAAACGCACACACGTGAGCGACATAACGCAGGTTCTCGAGTGTGCCTCCGAACTTCGCGGAACCGACACAGAAACCCTTGCGAAAATCGCAATGTGCAATGCGTATGCGGCCTTCCCGAGAATGCATTCAGAGAAAGCAGCTCCGGCCATTCCTTAAGAGCCGTGTCCGGCAAGTTCCGAGTGGTGCCTCTTTAAAAGCACCTAGATTATGAATTCAGTCTCTGCATAAAAGGAAGGGGCAAGACTCGACTCTCTCAGCCGTCCTTACCCCTTAACGAACCGGCACTGACGTGACACCTCACGCCCTTAAGTCACCTTAGGCGACGTACCGACTCGTTCACAGCCTCTCGCTACCAAACGTAGCGGAAACCGACATTCCAGCGCCATTTCTCTTTGACGTCTCCGCCGTTTTGACGCTCAAAGTCCACATACGTATAGGCGTTATCGGCAAACTTGTAGTTCGCACCGATGCCCATCTCGTAGTACGTTCCGCCGATGTCGTCCCTAACGGTCGAACGAACGGAAGAATCGTTTACAAGACTTGCCGTAAATTCCGACTCGCCCTTAAAGTCGTGCAGAACCGAGGCACGAGCGTAAACAACACCCTTGTTTTCGTTAAAGTGCAAACCGGTGCGAACACCTAAGCGTCCGATGAAAGCCTTAGTGTCTTTCTGGGAAATCGCAACGCCGTTACTTGTCGTAAAGTCATCGCCCTTAACAACACCGTAAGTGATTTCTGCTTGCGGTTCAACAAAAGCCGCGTTCGCAAAGGGCACGTACCAACCGAATTCGGCACTCGCGCTATAGGCGTTATTCTTCGCGGTTCCGCTCATCGAACCTAAATCAAAGTCACTCTTTAAACGACCGTACTTGGCAATCACATCGACAAAGGCGCCGTTCTCATGAAGCCAGGAGCCGTAGGCAGCAAGCCCGAAAGCCTTGTTGTCGGAACTGCCGTTTGTGTAATCGGACGAGCCGTCCGTGTATGTAAAGGCTCCGCCTGTCTTCCAACCGTAACCGACATCAATGTCTGACCCGACCTGAACGGACGTGCTCTTACTTGTAACGTTCTGACGACCGTATTCCTGTTCGGATCCGTAAAGGCGTACCCAGGAGCCGATGCCTTCGGGACTTGTGCGCAACTCGCCCATACGCTTTGTCAAATCGTTCATGTCATGACGCCAGGCCATTGTGGCCATAGCCGTAACAGTATTGAGGGCGGAAAGCTTTGTGTTCTCGCTCTGAGTCACTGTACTGACCTTGTCCCCCGTGACATCTGCCGTGATTGCGCCGTTCACGGCACCTTCTGCAATCTCAATCTTCTTGTTGATTGACGAACTACCGTTGCCGGTTACGGCGCTCTTAGCAGAATCAACGGCTGCCTCGGCATCAGTAATATCGTCAGCATTGATACCTTTCAAAGCCACATTAAGGTTAGGAGTAGCTCCTTCTTCCAGCTGGGCAACTTCGAGTTTGCCTGTGGCAAGAGTCTTTCCGTCTTCCGTTTTTGCAACCACATTAAGCGTTCCGCCATCACCCGCGAGTTTATCGACAGTGACTTCCGTTTCCGGATTCTGAATATTGATAACACCGTTGTTGAGCGTGAGAGCATTCACGAAGCTGCTCCCGGTCACAGTCCAAGACGCACGTTCAGATATGCCGAGGACAAAACCCGAGGTATTCTGCCCGACCTGAAAATTTGGCTGATCATTCGGAATGGGAACTAGGCCGGTTGCATCATCAGTAACATAGGAACGGCCAATCCAATAAGAATCTTTATCGGATAGATTAATCTTCACAGTCGAATCGACAGGAGTTCCTGATGTCTTTGCATCAAAATTGAAATCCACATTCCCCGTCAATTGAACAGTCTTACTCTTAGAGTCATTGATTTGAACAACCGCTTTCCCTCGAGAAAGAATCACGTCTTCCGCATCAATTTTGATGTTGCCGTTGATATAAACCTCGCCCCATGACATTGCCGCGATACCGATTGCTTGAGCAGAAGTAATCCCTTCGTCCCCGAGCTTTTTTTCGGCTTTCACAGAAAGCGCCGTGTTTTTCGAATTAATCACCAACATGGAGGCACGGTCATCCTCTTTGTTTATATTTCTATTGGCAGTGGCAACGTAAATGCCGATGGCCATTCCATTAGTTGCCTTATAAGAACTCGGTCCGGCATCAACAATCAAAGATCGTCCGTTAATAGTCATATGACTACCCTTTTGCTTCTTCCAGACTGTATAACGCCTGACGTTGATAGCAGCAGGTTCTGCCTTTTCTCCATGAAAATTTATAACGAACGCAGAATTTTCATTTCCGACAATTACATCTTTTCCCTGAATGCTTCTGGCATAGCGATAAGTTCCTGATACATTTGTATTATTTGCTATGTAGTCGCTTGCCGCACTCACAGTACTTGCTGCGGTCAAGGAAGAAATAACGACTGCAATCATCGACAAAGTACGTCCCTTTTTTTCTGTACAAAGCGAAAAATCACTTCTGACAGAAACCCTTTCCTGCGCCTTGCAAGGCACCCCTTGAAACGTCTTATTCATTGAGCAACTCTCTTGTAAGCAGTCCTCTTTTTATGAGGGACCAATTGTTTGAATCTCTTTCTCGAACCTTCCGTCATTCAATGCAAAATGACACGCCTTGAAACGTCTCGGCCAGACAGCCCTCTTAAACGGGGCTAAATGACCCATTTTCAGGACGGCTCTCGAAAGATCTCTGCGATTCTCTCTCCAGGCGGGGGGGCACATTTCACTGACTGAGT
>DHJT01000020.1 GCA_002404465.1 Sutterella sp. UBA4713
GCATTTTTACCCGCATACCGAGAAAAACGCTGTGACTCAAGCCAAGTATGTTCATTGACAAAAAAGTCAGTCTTCTCACCGAAAACGCGTAGCGCCTGAGCGTAGCGCCGGTTAATTTTCTCAACGAGCGAATCTCTTTCACCCTGATTCAATGCACCGACCGTGCAAGCCTCTCCGCAAAGAAGCGTCGCAATGCTCGTTGTTGTACGTCGTCCCTGAGCTAACGTGTCCGGATACCAAACAAAACCAGAAAGTTTATCCTTGAGTTCCGGATTGTCTCGCACAATTTCCGGCATATGGCGCCCGGAGAACATGTCTAAGACAAAAACAAGCGTATTTTTGCCGTGCTTCGTAAACCCGAGCATCGACTCATTGTAAGCAGGCAATTCCGTACGTCGTGATTGCGTATCTTCTTGCCAGCGTCCTTGCGTCGACCACAACTGCTCGATTCCGGAAACCACGCTTAAGACACACGCACAGACTAACGCGACGCGCACAACGGAAACGGCTCCGCGCTTAAGACATTGATAAAAAACTGAGCCCAATCCGACTAAAACAAGCACATCGGTCGCCACGTTCACCGGTCTGTAAAGACGTTCGGGGTGCTCAATTTGAAAACCGTCAATCGAACCGACATCAAGCGGCAGAACAAAGGCGTAAAGCGTTAACCATAAAGCCACAAAAGCTGTCAGCACAGAGGCCGTTCGCATCACCCCGAGGGCAATCCAAAGCCGACCGGCCGCATACAAAATCGCTCCGAAGACAGCCGATAAGATAAGGAGCTTGGCCAACACAACATCGGGCGAAGAAAAAATCTCAGGAGCCGTACAGTAGGCCTGAACCGGCAGATAATTACAAAGAAGAACGACAAGCCAGAATGCACTCGGGGTATAAAGCGACGAGGGATCTATCTTCGGGTAAAGCCACACCTCGGGCCGATATCGATCAAGTGTCAAGGACAACACGGGGATCAAGCTGAAAAGCCCGGTCAGAAACGTAAAGAACACACGAGCGCGCACGAACGTGCCCTTGTACCAATACCATAGGCAATTGGCGCAAAGCAAGAGAATAAAGAGCGCAAAAAGACGGCGCCCGCGCACTGTCAGAAGCAGAGCCCCTTGCACGGCACACATAAGAACGCTTGCAATATAAAAGCCCCCGGACGTAATCTCCAAAACACGGCGAGCCATTCCGTCGATCTGCTCAAACTGCGTACTCGAAAGTGTGCCTAACGTCGCGCCGACAAACCACAAAATCAGAGGAGCAATCCCGGTCCATGAAATCGTCTCCCGACTCGGGTTTACTCTTACCACGCGGAGCGGAAGAGCTCGAACAACCGGTGCGAGTTTACGCACCACGTCATAAACGATGTTTTTGGCAAGAGAATAGATGTTATTGCACGTCCAATAAAGCACAAGACCGCTTGCTGCATCATAAAGGAGCACCAAAAACAGCCCCGCCATCACATACAGTTGGATCTTGTCGCGCTTACCTAAGTTCTTTGTGTAAATGAGAGCCGACCCGATATTGATGACCGTCATCAGAATCGGCATTACATTGACGGCAAAGGATCCGATGTGTAAAGCTTCATCGGGTTTGCCTAAATCCGCCAAACCCAAAAAGCTCACGCCGCTTAGCGGATCAAAGTGACTTAAAAAGTGATAGGCAGCAAAAAAGAACGGAATTTGAAGGAAGAATCCGACACTCGATCGCATCGACAAAAACGCCGTATAACCGGCTTGTCTGCGCATCGTTGAAATCATCGCGAAGCGTTCCTGCCCGGTAAAGGCGCGTTTGATCATCGCTTCTTTCGCCTCAAATCCCAAACGCAGTCGCTGCTCTTGTTCCTGCCAGCTTTCGGCCTTCATGTAAATCGGCAATATCACCGTATTGACCACAAAGCTCATAAGGACGATCGCCCAGCCCCAATTACCTTCACAGACGCCGTGTCCCCACACAAGGACCACTCGCATCCAGTACTCCAAGGGGGCGATAAAAAGCGTGTAAATAAAATCAATCACGACGCATCCCCCGGACTTGTTCGTCAATAAGTGCCTGTGCAATCGGCTCTGCAGCACAACCGAAATGGGCGATGTTGGCATCGCGAACGGCTTGGATGGTCTGCTTGAGTGTCACTTTGGCCTCCATCACACGCTTTAATGCCGCAAGAAGTGCCCCCTCATCGGCTTCGAACAACCGCTCGCCGATTTTCGAAAGAATCTCTTCCTCCCATGCCTTATGTGGTATCTCCCAGGCCTCGAAGCCGTCCTTGATCGGTCCCGGACCGACGGCAACTACCGGTCTTAAAAAGACAAAGGCATAATCAAATATCACACCTGAGATATCACTTACCATCGCACTGGCGCGCGACAAGCTCACAAAACCGTCCGGATTGCGATCCAATTCAATGGCCGGGTTTGTCTCAATTGCCTTTAAGACCTCTTTTATCACAGGCTTGTCGGAGACAAAACTTTGCGGATGCGGTCGCAAAATCACGTGAAATCCGGCCTTAGCCAACAAGAGCGGAACACGAGCTCCTGTTTTCGTTAAAAGTCCGTTCTTTCCCCAAGTCGGAGCAACAAGAACGGTTTTATCCTCAGGCTTCGTTCCTTCTCTCTTTTGTCGTTGTACGAGACCGTCAAGGTAAGCACAGCCCAAAAGAGGTAATGCTTTGGGCTTTGTTTTTCGGATAGCCTCCAGGGCTCGCAGGCTCTTGACCTGTCCGGTGGCTGCACAATACACGGCATCATAATAGTCAAAGCTATAGAGCTTATAGGTGTGAATATCTCCGAGCGCGTGCACAATATGGATGTACTTTTTAACTCCCGGACTACGCTTAATTTGCAAGACGTCGATGCCCGGTGTCGTTAAAACAAAAATATCGGCTTCAAGAAAACCTAAAGCCGTGTAGGCCGTATTACCTTTCCCGATGAAACGCGCATGAACGAAAGGACTCAATTCAGGTGTTGAAAAAACGGGATCTTGTTCGTCGCTTGTTAGAAACGTCACAGAAACCCGGTGCCGAGCAAGCGCTGTCAAAACCGGTCTAAATGTGGACCAGTATGCCCGTCCCTCTGAATAAAACACAATGCCGTTTCCCTTAAGGTCATCTTTTTTCCCCACCAAACGAAAGAAAAAAGCGCGCATCAGCGAGGGAAGCCTTCGAACTAAAAAATAGGCGC
The DNA here is from genome assembly GCA_002404465.1 of Sutterella sp. UBA4713. Lineage (GTDB taxonomy): Bacteria > Pseudomonadota > Gammaproteobacteria > Burkholderiales > Burkholderiaceae_F > Duodenibacillus. The sequence goes on from DHJT01000020.1 coordinate 3,183, forward strand.
TGGAAACAAGCCCCACAAGAACCGAAAGGAGCATGCTCCCCGTGCCCGGATCCAAATAGGCCCAGGCATCAAGCGGGCTTAATACGCAAAGGATAACGCCGCTGAAAAAAAGGGAACGTTCAAAGCGATTCATTCGGGACGAAATTCCTACCTGACGATTTCAATCAAATACATCGCAAGCTTATCGGACACACTCTCGGGATTCTGATCCAAATTCATTTCCGTAGGGCCTCCCTGGAGCAACGTCGAAGGCTTCCCTCATTTGCCCTCCAAGGGTCTGCCTTCCGTTTGATGTGGGTTGCGCGAAAACCGCACTGGCAGCGACTTTCGCTTTGAAAAGTGCAGAAGCTATTATTCTTTTCGTCTCGAGCAACCTCACCGAATTGAGTCGCTTTGTGTACGAGTCGGACATGCCCGTGATGAGCCCACGTGACCGACATAGCCACCTTGATGCGAGGTCGAAGCTCTTGAGAAGTCATAAAGAACACCTAAAAGAATTTTCCGCACTCACCGACGCCTCGCCGGCAAGCCTCTGCTACGGCTGACTGTAACGCGATAAAAAGGCTTTCGTGCGTTCTTTTTTCGGATGCGCGAAAACATCTTCGGACGTCCCCTGCTCGACGATAAGTCCCCCGTCCATAAAAAGGACCTTGTCGGACACATCCCGCGCAAAACTCATTTCATGGGTGACGATGACCATGGTCGTTCTTTTTTCCGCAAGAGACTTGATGACGCGAAGAACTTCTCCCGTTAGCTCCGGATCTAATGCCGATGTCGGCTCATCAAAGCACAAAATACTCGGCTCCATAGCCAAAGCCCTGGCAATCGCCACACGTTGTTGCTGGCCGCCCGAGAGTTCATGCGGATAAAAATTGGCGCGTTCCTCAAGTCCGATAACACGCAAAAGTTCCCTACCGTGTTTAATGATATCCTCGGGTCTCTCATGCGTTTTCGAGGCATTTAAAAGACGCGCCAACGTCACGTTTTCCAAAGCCGTGTACTGAGGGAAAAGATTAAAGTTCTGAAAAACCAACCCGAAATGACAGCGACTACGACGCAATCCTTCTTCGGTTTTCGTTTCAGGGTTATCCCCGTCAAAAACACGTTCCCCGTTCACGGCAATTACACCCGACGTTGCGACTTCCAGACTCACCAGACACCGCAGTAACGTTGTCTTGCCGCCACCCGACGGACCGATTAACGACAAGGTCTGTCCCTGTTCCAGAGAAAATGAGATATCCCGCAACACCGCCGTGTCACCGAAATTCTTACGCAAGTGAGAAACTTCCAATATCGACATCACATCGGCTCCTTAACGGAAGTAGCTGAGCTTTTTCTCCAATGCGGCAAATCCGATGGTAAGAAGCCCGACGAAAGCGAGGTAATAAACACCTGTGAAAAACAGCGGCCAAATCAATCCCGAATATCCATGCGACCCTTTCAAGAACGCAAAGCCGGCCCAGATGAGTTCCTGCATCGAAATAATGCGTGCAAGCGACGTATCTTTCACAAGCGTGATGATTTCGTTGCTCATCGGCGGAATGATCCGTTTGACCATTTGCAAAAGCGTAATCTTGAAGAAAATCTGACGCTTTGTCAGCCCGAGCACGAGTCCGGCCTCGCGCTGCCCGACCGGAACGCTTTGGATGCCTCCGCGATAGATTTCCGAAAAATAACACGCGTAATTAATAATGAACGCCACGGAAGCAGCGGTAAATCGCCCGGCATCTCCGCGCGGCCAAATACTCATGCCGTCAAAGAAATATCCGGGGATGTAAAAAATAATAATGATTTGGAGCATGAGGGGCGTACCGCGAATAATCCAAACCAATGTACGGGACAGATACCGAATCGGAGCCGAAGAATTCATGCTACCGAAGGCAATAACAAGCCCGAGCGGCAAGGCGCCGACAAGCGTCACGAGAAAGAGTTTAAGCGTTTGAAGGAATCCTTCATTTAACGCTCCGATAACGGTCCAAAACACGGCAATCTCACAGGGAGTGCGACAGAAAAGACAACTTCACTTCCGAAAATCCGAAATCGAAAGTGGTTATTTTACCCATTTGTGGCGTAAAACCGCCGTCTGTTAGGCTGTAGCATGAAAAAAGCCGACCTTAGGCGTATCTTTCAAGCGACTGAAGAACGCCCCGTATCGGCTTTTCCCTTCTTGCGAAGGATTTTTCCTGAGCAATGAACCGACCTTCCAAGGTCGATCATTTCCAGATCAGTTTTCGCGCAAAGACGCGAAAACGCTTATTTCTGATCGATCAGAGCCTCCTGAACGCCGTACTTCTTCGCAAGTTTTAAAAGCGAACCGTCTTGGTACATCTTGGCAAAAAGCTTATCTAAGGCAGGTGCCAAATCCGAGCCCTTGCGGAAACCGACGCCGTACTCTTCCTTGTTGAGCTTAATTGTCGGCGTCAATTTGGCGTAGCTTGTTCCGGGGCCGACCATAGCCGCTGCCATCAGAGAATCCATCACTGCCGCGTCCTGATTGCCCGAACTGACCTCAAGCAAAGCTGTGGCCTGATCGGTCACTTCCGTAATCTTAAATCCGTTTGCTTTGGCTTCCTTAGCGCCGGCTGAGCCGCTCTCGACGGCAAAGGACAGCGTCTTCATCTGGTCAGGCGTCTTGTACTTCTTTGCCAAAGACACGGGAAGAACAACAACCTGAGCATTGTTTAAGTAGGCCTTGGTCGTACGCATCGCGCTCTTGACTTCATCGGTCAGCGTCATGCCGTTCCATACGGCATCGATATTTTTGCTGTTTAACTCCAGAACCTTGTTATCCCAGTCGATAATTTGAAATTCGCACTTAACGCCGAGTGTCTTGGCAAACGTCTTAGCTAAATCGGCATCAAAGCCAATCCACTTTCCGTCGGCATCCTTGTAGTCCATCGGAGCGAAGACCGTTACGCCGACCGTAAAAGTTCCTTTCTGTTTGACGTATTCCGCATCACTTGCCGTAGCAGCAGAAGCGGTTACAGACATCAACAACGCTGTTGTAACAGCAAAAATTTTTGTTTTGAAAGACATAGATTTCTCCTCATGAAATTTGTATATAAAAAAGATGTGTCACTTATCTTAAATAAGCACCTTGAGCAACAGAAAAAAAAGGCGATCTTTCGATCGCCTTTTTGTCGTTAGCAAAATTTGCTACTTGGAACCGCTTACGTTTTTAGACTCAGGCGACGGATTTTCCGAGGCCTCATGATGGTCACGCGTAGCAAAAAGTTCCTCTGCGGCACGACGTGCAGCAGAAAGTCCCGTACCCTTTTCGGACGGTGCACTCGAGAACATATCATCGGCGATGTCCTTGGCAACCTGTTTCTCTTCATCCGTTTCCGTTTTAAAGAGATTGTCGGCTGCGCGACGAGCATCGGAAGCCTCCGAACTCGAACGTACCACATCAAGACTTTCCTTAGCCTTGCGCGCCTTACGGTACGCCAAACCCGTACCGGCCGGAATCAGCCGTCCGACAATGACGTTTTCTTTCAGACCGCGCAAGTTATCGCGCTTGCCCATAATGGCCGCCTCCGTGAGCACTCGGGTCGTTTCCTGGAAGGAAGCCGCCGAGATAAACGAATCGGTCGACAACGAGGCCTTTGTAATACCCAACAGAAGGTTCTCGTACTTGGCCGGGGTCTTGCCCTGAGCAATAACGCGATCATTTTCATTGAGCATTTCGCTACGCTCGACCTGTTCACCGGTGATGAACTTGGTGTCACCCGGATCGACAATCTGCACACGACGCAACATCTGACGAACAATCACTTCGATGTGCTTGTCGTTAATCTTGACACCCTGCAGACGGTACACATCCTGCACCTCATCAACGATGTAACGCGCAAGCTCTTCAATACCGAGCAATCGCAAAATATCACGCGGATCGGTCGGTCCTTCGACGATTTCTTCGCCGCGCTGAACAACCTGACCGTCATGCACGAGAATCTGCTTGTCTTTGCCGATTAAGAACTCATGTTCGACGCCGTCGTTGTCGGTAATAATCAAACGTTGCTTGCCCTTGGTTTCCTTCCCGAATGTAACGGTACCGGTTTCCTCTGCAAGCATGCCGGCATCCTTTGGACTACGCGCTTCGAAAAGCTCAGCCACACGCGGCAGACCGCCCGTAATGTCTCGCGTCTTTTGTGTTTCACGCGGAATACGCGCCAAAACCTCACCCTGGTGAATTTCCTGGCCATCTTGCACACCGACAAGCGCCCCGACAGGAAGCTGAATCGTTACGGCATGGTTCGTACCCGGAATCTTTACTTCGTTACCCTCGGAATCAACCAAGTGCACGACAGGACGCACACTGCCTGTTGCCGCACCCTTGGCATTTTTTCCGGCGGCCTTGGCTGCAGTTGACGTCTTCGGATCGATGACAACCATCGTACTTAAACCGGTCACTTCGTCAACCTGATTCATGACCGTGAGGTTTTCGACAACATTTTCAAACTTCACGGTACCGGCGTACTCGGAAATAATCGGCAACGTCATCGGGTCGAATGTGGCCAGTTGCTCGCCGACTTTCACTTCCTGATCGGGTTTAATCAACAGCGTTGCACCGTACGGCACCTTATGACGTTCACGTTCGCGACCGGTTTCCTTATCTTTAATCACAAGTTCCCCGGAACGAGAAATCACAATCAGTTCATTCTTGCCGTTCGTAACGTACCGCATCGCCGGTGAGAAATCGACAACGCCGGAACTCTTAGCTTCCACAGACGAGGCAACCGCCGCACGACTCGCCGCACCACCGATGTGGAACGTGCGCATCGTCAGCTGCGTACCCGGTTCGCCGATGGACTGCGCCGCAATGACACCGACAGCCTCACCCGTGTTAACCAGTGTTCCGCGTCCGAGATCGCGTCCATAGCACTTGGCGCACAACCCGTAACGCGTTTCGCATGTCAAAGGCGTGCGAACCTTAACTTTATCGATGCCTTCCTTGTCAATTAAGTCACAGATCTTCTCATCGAGAAGCACTCCGGCCTGAACAAGAACCTCATGTTGATTGTCATAAACGGGCTCAGCCGTCACACGACCCAAAATACGGTCACGCAACGTCTGAATCACTTCGCCCCCTTCAACAAGAGGCCGCATCTCAAAGCCGTTTGTGGTTCCGCAATCATCTTCGACCACAACGAGGTCCTGCGTCACGTCGACCAAACGACGCGTCAGGTACCCGGAGTTAGCCGTCTTCAAAGCCGTATCGGCCAAACCCTTACGTGCACCGTGCGTTGAAACGAAGTACTGCAAAACGTTCAAGCCTTCACGGAAGTTCGACGTAATCGGCGTCTCAATAATCGAGCCGTCAGGCTTTGCCATCAGACCGCGCATACCGGCAACCTGACGAATCTGAGCCGCAGAACCGCGGGCGCCCGAATCTGCCATCATGTAAATGGAGTTAAAAGACTCCTGGGAGACCTTCTTGCCGTGCCGATCGATGACCGGTTCGCTCGAAAGCTCCTTCATCATGACCTTACCGACTTCATCGGCCGTACGCCCCCAAATATCGATGACCTTGTTGTAGCGTTCGCCGGCCGTCACAAGACCCGAGGTGTACTGATCTTCAATTTGCTTGACTTCCGCTTCGGCCTCATCGATTAATTCAGCCTTTTGCTTGGGAATCGACATATCGCCGATGCAAATCGAAATGCCGGCCAGTGTGGCAAGGCGGTAACCGTTGTTCTTGAGTTGATCGGCAAACATCACCGTCGCACGTAATCCGCATTGGCGGAAACACTTGTTGATGAGTTTGGCAATTTCCTTCTTCTTGAGCGTGCGATTAAGTTCGGAAAACGACATGCCGTGCGGCAAAATCGAGCTTAAAAGCGCACGACCGGCTGTCGTCTCATAGCGCTTAAAAACTTCCTTTTCCTCGCCCGTCTCGGCGTTGACATCAAACTCGCGGATACGAACCGTGCATCGGGTCTGCAACTCGACGGTCTTACTGTCTAACGCACGCTGGACTTCATCCAAGTCAGAGAAGAACATGCCTTCGCCGGGCGCATTGATACGCTCACGCGTCGCATAGTAAAGACCGAGCACCATGTCCTGGCTTGGAACAATCGAAGGATCGCCGTTTGCCGGGAAAAGCACATTGTTGCTCGAGAGCATCAAGCAACGTGCCTCAAGTTGCGCTTCCAGAGAAAGCGGAATATGTACGGCCATCTGGTCACCGTCGAAGTCGGCGTTAAATGCCGCGCAAACGAGCGGATGCAGTTGAATGGCTTTGCCTTCAATGAGTTTGGGCTCAAAGGCCTGAATGCCCAAGCGGTGGAGTGTCGGAGCACGGTTGAGCATCACGGGATGCTCATAGATGACTTCTTCGAGAATATCCCAGACCACGGGCTCCTGATTGTCGACCATCTTCTTGGCGCTCTTGATGGTATTGGCCAGACCGCGCTTTTCAAGTTGGCTCAAAATAAAGGGCTTAAAAAGTTCCAAAGCCATCAACTTAGGCAAGCCACACTGCTGAAGCTTTAACTCAGGCCCGACCGTAATGACGGAACGGCCCGAGTAGTCCACGCGTTTCCCGAGCAAGTTCTGGCGGAAACGCCCGGACTTACCCTTAATCATATCCGCCAAAGACTTTAACGGTCTCTTCGAAGGACCTGTCATCGCCTTGCCGCGACGGCCGTTATCCAGAAGGCTGTCGACCGCTTCCTGCAACATGCGCTTTTCGTTGCGCACGATGATTTCCGGCGCCTTCAACTCCAAAAGACGCTTTAATCGGTTATTGCGATTGATCACCCGACGATACAAATCATTCAAATCGGACGTGGCAAACCGCCCGCCGTCAAGCGGGACGAGAGGACGCAAATCCGGCGGCAATACCGGCAGAACGCTCAAAATCATCCATTCAGGCTTAATGCCCGAGCGTTGGAATGCTTCCAGAACCTTTAAGCGCTTAGCAAACTTTTTGATTTTTGCTTCCGAATTCGTGGCCTTAAGCTCTTCGCGCAACTTGGTAACTTCTGCGTCAATATCAATCTTGGCAAGAAGCTCGCGGATCGCTTCGGCTCCCATCTTGGCCGTAAAGTCATTGCCGTACTGCTCGGTAGCCTTGATAAAGTCTTCCTCGGTCAAGAGCATACCGCGACTCAAGGGTGTCATGCCCGGGTCAACCACGCAGTAGGTCTCAAAATACAACACGCGTTCGATATCCCGAAGCGGGATGTCGAGCACCATGCCCATACGGGAAGGCAGGCTCTTTAAGAACCAAATGTGGGCAACGGGACTGGCAAGTTCAATGTGCCCCATGCGCTCACGACGCACTTTCGAGAGCGTCACTTCCACGCCGCACTTCTCGCAGATAACTCCGCGGTGCTTTAAGCGCTTGTACTTTCCGCACAAGCACTCGTAGTCCTTAATCGGTCCGAAAATCTTCGCGCAGAACAGGCCGTCGCGTTCGGGCTTGTAGGTACGATAATTGATTGTTTCCGGCTTTTTGACCTCTCCGTAAGACCAAGAACGAATCTTCTCGGGAGAAGCGATGCCGATTCTAATCGCATCGAAGTTGTCGTCGGCCGTAGCCTGACGAAACATGTCACGAAGCATATTCATCTGTCTTTATTCCTTCGTGTTAGCGTCATTCTTAACCAGGTCGATGTCAATACCCAACGACCGAATTTCCTTAACCAGCACATTGAACGACTCGGGCATACCCGCAGCAATCTGCTGCTCACCGTCAACGATGTTCTCATAGACCTTCGTGCGTCCGTTCACGTCATCGGACTTGACCGTGAGCATTTCCTGCAACACGTAGCTTGCGCCGTACGCTTCCAGAGCCCAAACTTCCATTTCACCGAAGCGCTGTCCGCCAAACTGTGCCTTGCCGCCCAAGGGTTGCTGTGTCACAAGGCTATAGGGGCCTGTCGAACGCGCATGCATCTTGTCGTCAACCAAGTGGTGCAGTTTTAAGAAGTGCATGAAGCCCACGGTCACGGGTCTGTCGAACGCGTCGCCCGTACGGCCGTCGTAAAGTGTCGCTTGTGTCTTACTTTCGGTAAGTTCGAGCTTTTTGGCTTCCTCATCGGTAAAGGCCAAATCGAGCATCATGCGAATTTGCTTTTCGGTTGCGCCGTCAAAGACGGGTGTTGCAAACGGAACACCGTTACGTAAGTTTTCGGCCAAACGCATAATCTCATCGTCGGAAAGACTCTCGAGGTCTTCCTTTTTGCCCGTGCCGTTATAGATCTTGTCTAGGAAGGCACGAATCTGCTTGACCTGCCGAGTCTTCTCATCTTTGAGCATGCGATCGATTTTCCAACCGAGGCCTTTCGCTGCCCAGCCCAAATGCACTTCGAGAATCTGTCCGATGTTCATTCGACTCGGAACGCCTAGCGGGTTCAAGCAAATATCCACCGGACGACCGTCGGCCATATAGGGCATATCCTCAATCGGGCAAATCTTGGAAACCACACCTTTGTTACCGTGGCGGCCGGACATCTTGTCACCGGGTTGCAAACGTCGCTTCTCGGCGATAAAGACCTTGACCATCTTCAAAACTCCGGGAGGCAACTCATCACCGCGTTCGAGTTTTTCTTTCTTCTTGGCATAAAGGGCCTTGTTTTCTTCGCGTTTGCCTTCAACCATGGCACGCGCCATTTCAACAAGTTTTTGGTCCTCATCCGTCTTCATGCGTAGTTCGAGCAAGTCATACCCGATGATGCCGTCAAGAACTTCGGCCGTGAGCGTACAGGCGCCGAGCTTTTTGGCACCGCCGAGCGTCTCGTGGTCTTTAAGCTGGCGACGAAGGCGCGAAAAAACGTCCGTTTCGACAATCTTTAAGGCATCCTTCAAGTCGTTTTCGTAGCTGCTTAACTGAGCATCGATAATGGACTTGGCTCGCTTGTCTTTTTGTTTTTCCTGTGCATCGCGCGTAAAGATCTGGACATCCATGACGATGCCCTCCATGCCGGAAGGCACGCGCAGACTCGTATCTTTCACATCGCTTGCTTTTTCACCGAAAATCACGCGGAGCAGTTTCTCTTCGGGCGTCAATTGCGTCTCCCCTTTGGGAGTGACTTTGCCGACCAAAACATCACCGGCCTTGACTTCGGCTCCGATGTAAACGACACCGGACTCGTCAAGGCGATTTAGCTGCACCTCCGACAAGTTCGAAATGTCTCGCGTAATTTCTTCCGGACCGAGCTTGGTATCACGTGCCACCACATCAAGTTCTTCGATGTGAATGGACGTATAGCGGTCGTCGGCCACAACGCGCTCGCTGATCAAAACCGAGTCTTCGTAGTTGTACCCGTTCCACGGCATAAACGCGATGAGCATGTTCTGACCGAGGGCCAGTTCGCCCGTATCGGTCGAAGCGCCGTCGGCAAGCACGTCACCCTTAGCAATCACATCGCCTTTGTTGACAATCGGTCGCTGATTAAGTGTCGTCGAACCGTTCGAACGCGTGAACTTTTGCAAGTTGTAGATATCAACGCCGATTTCACCGGCCACGTTTTCTTCGTCGTTAACACGAACGACCACACGGTTGGCATCGACGTATTCAATCATGCCGCCGCGCGTTGCACGCACACAAGCCTTCGAGTCCACAGCCACCGTACGCTCAATACCCGTACCGACGACAGGTTTTTCCGGACGTAAACAAGGAACACCCTGCCGCTGCATGTTCGAACCCATCAAAGCGCGGTTCGCATCATCGTGTTCCAAGAACGGAATCAGGCTGGCCGCCACGGACACAATCTGCGCCGGGGCAACGTCCATAAAGTCGATACGATCGGGCGTTGCCATGATGAATTCGCCGTTTTCACGGGCACTGACCAAGTCACCTAAAAGGCGACCGGATTCGTCCATGTCGGCATTGGCCTGGGCAATGACGTAGCGGCCTTCTTCAATGGCCGACAAGTAGACAATATTGCCCTCACCCTTTAGAGCTACGCCGTTAACAACCTTACGATACGGCGTCTCGAGGAACCCATAGTCATTTAGCCGCGCATACAAGGCAAGAGAGTTAATCAAACCGATGTTCGGACCTTCCGGTGTCTCAATCGGGCAAACGCGTCCGTAATGAGTCGCGTGTACGTCTCGCACTTCAAAGCCGGCGCGCTCGCGCGTCAGTCCTCCGGGACCTAAAGCAGAAATACGCCGCTTGTGTGTAATTTCGGAAAGCGGATTGGTCTGATCCATGAATTGGCTCAACTGCGAAGATCCGAAGAACTCGCGAATCGCTGCCGAAATCGGTTTGGAATTAATCAGATCTTGCGGCGTCAAGTTGTCGCTTTCGGCATTTCCGAGGCGCTCACGTACAGCGCGTTCCACACGCACAAGCCCCGCACGGAACTGACCTTCGGCCAACTCACCGACACAACGCACGCGACGGTTACCCAAGTGGTCGATATCGTCCACTCCGTGGATTTCCACCGTACGCGCATTTCCGTCTTCGTCCGTCAGAACAACCGTATCACGGCTGTTACGCAAGGCCACGAGAACTTGCACCGTATCGATGATGTCCTCATTGGTCAATGTACCCGAGCCAACGTCGGTCGGACGACCGAAACGACGGTTAATCTTCATGCGACCGACACGCGAGAGCTCGTAGGTTTCGGACTCAAAGAAAAGACGCTTAAAAAGCCCTGTTACCGCATCTTCCGTCGGAGGTTCTCCGGGGCGCATCATGCGATAGATGGCAATCTGAGCGGAAAGCGCATCGGGTGTATCGTCCAAGCGCAGAGTGCTCGAAATATAGCTACCGCGGTCTAATTCATTCGTAAACAGCGTTTTAAACTGTTTAATGCCAGCCTGACGAAGCGCCGCCAAAACATCCTCGGTAATCTCCTCATTGGCATCGACAATTTTTTCACCTGTGGACTCATCGTAAAACGATGTCGCAAGCACACGTCCGTAAAGAAGTTCGTCGGGCACGTCGATATGATCGACGCCCGCTTCACGCATCAGACGTACGTGACGCGCCGTAATGCGCTTGTCCTTGGCAACAATCAGGCGACCTGTCGGGCCTTTAATGTCGACAAGCGCCGTTTCCCCTTGCAATCGTTCGGGCGTTAACTTCCAAACGGAGGGCTTGCCCTCTTTTCCCAAAACAAAGGTGTCGAACTCATAAAAGCGTTCGAGAATTTGCTCGGAAGTCATGCCGATGGCTTTCAGGAGCACTGTAGCCGGCATCTTGCGACGACGATCGACGCGGAAATACACCACATCCTTCGGGTCGATTTCAAAATCGAGCCAAGATCCGCGATACGGAATGACGCGCGCGGAAAAAAGGAGTTTCCCGGATGCGTGAGTCTTACCTTTATCGTGCTCAAAAAAGATTCCGGGCGAACGATGTAACTGGCTGACAACGACGCGTTCGCTTCCGTTAATCACAAAGGAAGCTTTATCCGTCATGAGCGGGATTTCGCCCATGTAAACGTCATTTTCGCGGATTTCCTTAATGGTTCCGGGTGTCGCCGCATCACGGTCATAGATTTCGAGTTGAACTTTTGCCCGTAAGGCAGAGCTGTACGTCAGTCCGCGCAACTGGCATTCGTCAACATCGAATTCGCTCGGCAGAAGTTCATAACTTAAGAACTTGAGCCGCGCGTAGCCGTTGTGGCTTGTAATCGGAAAGATGGAATTGAACGCAGCCTGCAATCCCGTATCTTTTCTGTCTTCGGGCTTGACATTGGCTTGTAGGAACTCTTCGTAGCTACGCAACTGCATCTCTAGCAAAGAGGGCACTTCAAGGACGCTCGGTCGAGTTGCAAAACTCTTGCGAATGCGCTTCTTTTCAGTGAACGAGTACGACATGGACACTCCGTTCGACGCTGTGGAAGATAAAGAATCAGAGCCAAATACCGCTGAAAAAAGAAGAATCACACTGACGCCAAAAACCGCGCGGCGAACGGCACCCCGTTTCGACCGTGCGGCTACACGTCAAAATTTATGTGTTTTTCTCTTTGTTCATCCAGTGTCTGACTTTGAACTGGGTCGTTTAGTCTATCACAAGAAACGGCCGAGTTCAAAATCCACGGGAAAACTACGGCGCGGGAAAACTCCGCGCCGTAGTCACTGCAAACAATTACTTAAGTTCGACCTTGGCGCCGGCCGCTTCGAGCTTCTTCTTGAGCTCTTCAGCATCAGCCTTCGCAACGCCTTCCTTAACAGCCTTCGGGGCACCTTCGACGAGGTCCTTGGCTTCCTTAAGGCCGAGCCCCGTGATTTCACGGACAGCCTTAATAACGGCGATCTTGTTGGAACCGATTTCCGTCAAAACGACGTTAAATTCGGTCTTTTCTTCGGCAGCAGGAGCAGCCGCAGCAGCCGGGCCGGCGACGGCAACGGCAGCAGCAGCGGCGGAAACACCGAATTTATCTTCCATCATCTTGATCAGTTCGCTGATTTCAAGAACAGATTTCGAAGCAATTGCTTCAAGGATTTCTTCATTGGTCAGGGCCATTTGTGACTCCTTCACGTTGTGTATTGGTTAATTAATAAAAATCAGGCAGCAGCCTTTTCCTGGGCATCGCGGTAAGCAGCCACAGTGCGCACAAAGCGCGCCGGCACTTCGTTGAGCGTGCGAACGAACTTAGCAATCGGTTCGTTCATCGTAGCCATCAACTTGGCAAGGAGTTCATCGCGGCTCGGCATCGTAGCGAGCTGTTCGACGGCGGCCACATCCATCACTTGGCCGGGCATCGCACCGCCCTTAATAACGAGCTTGTCGTTTTCCTTGGCAAATTTAGCTAAAACACGCGCAGGCGCAACGGGATCGGAGGCAAAGCCGTAAACGAGCGGACCGACAAACTTATCGGCCAAATCCGCATACGGCGTGCCTTCAACGGCGCGTCTGACAAGCGTGTTTTTCACCACACGCAACTGCACACCTTGCTCACGCGCATTCGCACGGAGCTTGGTAACTGCTTCAACGGTCAGCCCACGGTATTCGGCGATGACAATCGAGGCCGTATTCGCAACAATACCGCGAATTTCCTCAATAACAGCCGCCTTATCTTGACGATTTAGACCCATGGTCTGGCTCCACTCAGAGGTGCTTGACGGGTCACCCCGCTCGGCACCGGTTCTTCAATAACCGGTTTTCACCACTCTGAGAGTTCTGCATGTCGCAACACAACATCGGCATATCTCTCTTTGAGGTTCAACCGTCTGCGTTGGATATCTTCTCGAAAACGGAATCGCCCGAAGCATGCGATTTGCCGCCGAAAAAGATGATTAAAGCGATTGTGCATCGGGGAAAAAACCGCTACGTTTCCCGAAACACCAACCTCCTCCAACGGTCTTTGACAGCAATCGGACAAGTCCGATTACCCAAAGCCCTCGAGGCCTCACGACCTCTTTGAAAGGGGCGCCTTCAAAGCACCCCTCGGTATTGCTTACAGGGTCGACAAATCGACCTTGGCACCGATTCCCATCGTTGAACTGACGGAAACCTTTTTCACGTACACGCCCTTAAGGGCTGCGGGCTTCATCTTGTTGATTTGTTCCATCAACGCCTTGAAGTTCGTCACCAGACGTGCCGTGTCAAACGAAGCGCGCCCGATAGCGGCATGGACGATACCAGCCTTATCGGCACGGAAGCGAACCTGACCGGCCTTGGCATTCTTGACAGCCTGAGCGACGTTGGGCGTAACGGTTCCGACCTTCGGGTTCGGCATCAAGCCGCGCGGACCGAGAATCTGACCGAGCTGACCGACAACGCGCATCGCATCGGGAGAGGCAATGACGACATCAAAGTCCATCTTGCCGGCCTTCACTTCGGCTGCCAAATCATCAAACCCGACGATATCGGCTCCGGCCGCCTTGGCCTCTTCGGCCTTGGCGCCCTGTGTGAAAACAGCGACACGAATGTTCTTGCCGGTGCCTTCAGGCATCACAACGGCACCGCGGATGGCCTGATCGGACTTACGAACATCAATGCCGAGTTGAATCGCGACATCGACGGATTCGTCAAACTTCGCCGTAGCACACGCTTTGACGGCATCAAAAGCCGCCTCCAAAGCCATGGGCTTGGTTAAGTCATACTTGGTCACATTGGCCTTAACACGTTTGGAAAGCTTAGCCATCTTAGATACCCTCCACCGTGACGCCCATCGAACGAGCAGAGCCGGCGATCGTGCGAACAGCCGCATCCATATCGGCCGCTGTCAAATCGGGCTTTTTCATCTTGACGATTTCTTCGGCTTGTTCACGCGTGATCTTGCCGACCTTGTCTGCCTGCGGACGCGCCGATCCTTTCTGAATCTTGGCTGCCTTCTTAATCAGAACCGTGGCCGGCGGAGTCTTCATGATGAATGTGAAGCTCTTATCGGCATAAGCGGTGATGACAACCGGAATCGGAAGGCCCGGTTCCATACTCTGCGTCTTGGCGTTAAACGCCTTGCAGAATTCCATAATGTTCAAGCCGCGCTGACCGAGGGCCGGTCCGACGGGGGGAGCAGGATTGGCTTTACCAGCAGGAATCTGCAGCTTGATAAAGCCGACAATCTTCTTTGCCATTTTTTATCTCCTTGGGTTCAGTCGCCTCGGCACCATTGCCGAAGCTCCCCAATTGAAGTTGAAGGGGCGAAATTATGCCCTAACCGAGCCGTTTATTCAACTCAGGGACAGGCACAACGCATAAAACTATATTTTTTCGACCTCGTGGAAGGCGAGTTCGACGCTCGTGTCACGCCCGAAAATCGACACAAAGCAACGCAAACGGCTCTTGTCGTACATCACTTCGACGACACGACCGTTAAAGTCCGCGAACGGACCCTGAGTGATACGAACGACTTCACCGGGTTCAAAAGAAACCTTCGGACGCGGACGTTCTTCTCCCTCATTCATCCGCCCCTTGATATCGGCGATTTCCGAATCGCGCAAGGGAACGGGGTGATTGTTACCTAAAAATTCAATGACACGCGGCGTTGAATTCATCAGATGCCATGTCTTGTCATTCATCACCATTTCGACGAAGACATAGCCCGGATACATCCGACGCTCCGTCGTTTTCTTCTGACCGCCTCCGCGAGACTCCTCCACCTTTTCAATCGGAAGTAAAACTTCTCCGAATTGATCTTTCAAATCCGAGCGTGCGATCCGGTCGATAATGGCGCGCTGTACACTCTTTTCCATCGAGGAGTACACGTGCAACGTATACCAACGCATGCCAGGAGCCTTCGGTTTGACCTCTCCGGCAGGTGCGGAAGCGGGAACTTCAACCTGCGCGGCAATGTCGGAATCGGCTTTTGCCTCAAAAGCACCCGTGTTGTCTTTGATTTGCTCTTCAGCCATGGCTTGCCTACTTTAAAACGTCAGCTTCAACAGGCCGTCGTACATGGCCCATTGCACGAGTTTGTCAATGAGAAACAGATAAATCGCCACAGCAACGGCAAATGCCGAAACCATGCCCG
Organism: Sutterella sp. UBA4713; assembly: GCA_002404465.1. Lineage (GTDB taxonomy): Bacteria > Pseudomonadota > Gammaproteobacteria > Burkholderiales > Burkholderiaceae_F > Duodenibacillus. Next base: position 18,563 of record DHJT01000020.1, read on the forward strand.
TCGTATTAATCGTCTCACGCCGTGTCGGCCAAACGACACGACGTAACTCCTCGTAAGAACTCCGGCCGTAGGCAAAAAAACGTTTGCCCGAGGGTGAAAACGCCGCAATCAATGCGCCGACGAGGATTCCGCCGAGCAGTGCAGCCAAGCGAATCGTCAACGATTCATCCGTCAAAAACGTAAAGGCAAGAAGACCGGCGACCGCTACCGCAACGGCAACAAAGACCAGACCTTTGTCCAAAGTTGCATTCGGTGTCTGTTGATCGGTTTGTGTACTCATTTAATCTACTCAGCTCGGAAAGCCGTTTTCCTCGCAAATGGCGAAGCCGCGGACAGTGTTCGCGGCTTTTCGCACTGTTTTTTGGCAGGGGCAGAAGGAATCGAACCCTCAACCTGCGGTTTTGGAAACCGCTGCTCTGCCAATTGAGCTATACCCCTGTATCGATTGCCCCGTTTACACGAGGCAGTCCAAACTACTCGATAATCTTCGCAACGACGCCGGCACCGACCGTGTGGCCGCCTTCACGAATAGCAAAGCGCAAGCCTTCCTGCATGGCAATCGGGCAAATCAACTGCACGCCCATCTCGACGTTGTCGCCCGGCATGACCATTTCCACGCCTTCCGGAAGCTCAATCGTTCCCGTCACGTCCGTCGTGCGGAAGTAAAACTGCGGACGATAGCCCTTGAAGAACGGCGTATGACGTCCGCCTTCTTCCTTCGTCAACACGTACACCTGACCGACAAACTTCTTGTGCGGCGTAATCGTGCCCGGCTTGGCCACAACCTGTCCGCGCTCGACTTCTTCACGCTTGGTGCCGCGCAGCAACAGACCGATGTTGTCGCCCGCTTCGCCTTCGTCCAAAAGCTTGCGGAACATTTCCACGCCCGTGCAGGTCGTCTTCGTCGTCGGACGAATACCGACAATTTCCACGTCGTCACCGACGCGAACAACGCCACGCTCGACACGACCCGTCACAACGGTTCCGCGTCCGGAAATCGTAAAGACGTCTTCAATCGGCATCAGGAACGGCTGATCCAGCGCGCGTTGCGGCGTCGGAATGTAGCTATCAAGCGTGTCGGCTAACTTCAAAATGCTCTGCTCGCCGAGCTCTCCCTTGTCCCCTTCCAGGGCCATCTTCGCCGATCCCTTGATAATCGGAATCGTGTCGCCCGGGAATTCGTAGCTGCTTAACAGTTCACGGACTTCCATCTCAACGAGTTCGAGCAGTTCCGGATCGTCCACCTGGTCGCACTTGTTCAAATACACGATAATGTACGGAACACCGACCTGACGCGCCAAAAGAATGTGTTCACGCGTCTGGGGCATCGGACCGTCAGCCGCGCTCACAACCAAAATCGCGCCGTCCATCTGGGCAGCACCTGTAATCATGTTCTTCACATAGTCGGCATGCCCCGGGCAGTCAACGTGCGCATAGTGACGCTTGGCCGTCTCGTACTCAACGTGCGCCGTGTTAATCGTAATTCCACGAGCCTTCTCTTCCGGCGCCGCATCAATCTGATCGTACGCCTTGGCTTCGCCACCGTACTTGGCCGCCAAAATCGTGCACAGCGCCGCTGTGAGCGTCGTCTTGCCATGGTCAACGTGACCAATCGTGCCCACGTTTACGTGGGGCTTCTTGCGTTCGTATTTTTCCTT
>DHJT01000082.1:0-2282 GCA_002404465.1 Sutterella sp. UBA4713
TGAAAATCTCCGTATGCCGTTCGCGCAAAGTCAATCCACCGATTGTTCGGTGTACTTTCAACCATCTCTTGCGAGCTTGTCGCTGCGACAAACAGTCTGTAAGCCTCGCGTTTTTGGCGATACGCGCGACAAAACACGACAGCTTTAACACAAATGATTGTCCAAACAACAATCGACATCATCAAGAGAACGAGCGCTGCACAAGCTACCCAACCATCGCTTTGCGTAAGAAAAAGTATCCAAGAAGAGAACGCATCCGACATACCGATCTCCGTTTACCGATCTATTTGAAAAAGAATACGTACCGTACACCAACGCGAAAGAGCCTGACCGTCCCTGTCACGTGCCGGAGCAAATCTCCAGCGTTTGACCGCTTTTAAAGCCGAATCATCAAAAGCCTCACTGCCGCTTGTTTCCCGAACCTGTGCCTCTTGAACATGTCCGAATGTATCGACGAGAAGAGAAAGCATCACGCGTCCCTCACGGCCTTTTCGACGTTCGGATGCCGGGTACGGGGGTCTCGGCGCATAAATCGGGCGAGCCGCATACACGACCTTTTCACGTTTTCCGGCAGCCAAATCCGGCGCCCTCGAGGCCTGAGAAGCTTCTCGATTGCTCTCAGTCGCATCGACCGACACAGGCGTAGCTACCTTCTTTGGCGCCTTCGATAACAACGGCCCCCTAACCTCGGCGTGTCTTTTCACCTTCGGCGTCTCTTTTGCAACAGGCGACGCGACAGGAGACGAAACGATGCCGGGCCTCTTACTTTCGAGAACTCGCACGTCGACAATCTCAAAAAACTGAGGTTGACTTCCCGATTGAGCTTTGTGCGCCTTTGGAAAGGACATCAGAAAAAAACTCGCGTGCAAAACCACTACAAGAAACGCAACCGTGCCCCAAAGTCGCATCATCGGACTCATGGCGCATCGCCTCGACTAAGCAATCGAACCACGACAAGCAATGCCGTTGCCGTTAAAACAACACACGCTCCCGTCGGGATGGAAAATAGTCCTGCCAAGAAAAGCCCGACCACACTGGCCACAATCCCCCACAAACCCGAAACGATAAACATAGTCTTGAGACTTTTTGCCGTCTGAAGGGCCGTCGCAGCCGGCGTCACAATTAGGGCATAAATGAGAACGCCGCCGACGGCTTTTAAAGCTACGGCAATGACAAGTCCCATCATGAGCATCATGGCAAGCGATAGTGCCCTAACGGGAATGCCACTGGCCTCAGCAGCGTCTTTTTGGCTGATAATCGCCTCAATTTCTTTGAAGAAAAGGGTAATAAAACCGACTAAAAGAACGGCACAAAATCCCATCCAGATTAAATCCGTTCGGCTTGCCGTCAGAAGGTTTCCCCAAAGGAAATTCAATCCTTCGGCTCGCGAACCGGGTAAAAGTCCTAAGACCAACATCGAAAGGCTGAGCATAACGGAAAAAATCACGCCGACAACCGTGTCGGTCGAAACACGCAAACGCCGGCTCCAAACTTGCACGCAAGCCGTCACACCGACTGAACCGGCAAAGCCGCAAAGCGCCGGTGAAAGGCCAAGCCAGATGCCGATCAGCGCACCGGCAAATGCGGCGTGCGAAACACAGATCCCGATAAAGCTCATGCGAAGCAAAACGACGAAAACACCGAGCAGTCCGCACGTCAAACCTGAGATAACGGCCATGGCCAAAGCGCGCTGCATAAATTCGTAAGTCAGAAGTTCTTGCATCGAACTTGTCCTTAAAAGAGCGCAACCTGTCGCCCGTTATGCACGAAGACATCCACAGGTGTGTCATAAAGACGCGACAAAACAGCGCTTTGCATCGCCTCTCGCGTGGTCGAGACATGCACGAACGAGCCTTTCTTGAGCATCGCCGTATGCGTCGTTATGTGGGAAACGGCATTTAGGTCATGCGTGGCCATCACAACGGTCAACCCGAGTGACTTTTGAAGCGAGGCTATCAACTCGAGGATATCGCGTTGCGCTTGCCAGTCGAGTGCTGCCGTCGGCTCATCAAGAAGCATGAGTTCGGGCTCTTGAGCAAGAGCGCGCGCGATAGCGGCGCGTTGCTTTTGTCCTCCCGAAACACTTCCCAAAGGACAATCTTTGACATCTGTTAATCCGACGCGCTCAAGCGCTTTTAACGCAAGGATTTTTTCTCGCTCGCCGGGCCGGCGGAAAAGACCGAGTTTGGAAAACGTTCCGGCCAAGACCGCCTCGTAAACCGTCACGGGGATTTTCCGATCCACTTCCACCATCTGAAAGACATGGGCAATCTTCGTGCGAA